>NZ_CBDRFA010000137.1:0-8477 GCF_965343085.1 Nocardiopsis synnemataformans
ACATGCTGTCACTATCTGTGCGTATTGACTACAGTGTGTAATGAGACTAAGGGGTGTCCCCACACCCCACGCACCACCCCCCACATCAACGCGCGTTCCCCGAGATGATCCCCCGCGCACCCTTCCGCAGCAGGTCGGCAGCCACCCACGCCCCCAACTCCGCCGCGTTCTCCACCCGCTCCCACTCCTGCGAATACACGAACCGGCCACCCTCCCGGGAGAACACCATCCCCCTCAAACACAGCTGCCCATCCGCCGTGAACGTGGCGTGCCCCGCGATCGGCGAGTTGCACCGCCCCTGCAACCCATGCAACATCGTCCGCTCCGCCGTCACCCACGTGCGCGTGGCCGCGTCGTCCAACGACCGCAGCAACTCCACCAGGTCCGTGTCCGCGGCCTTGCACTGCACCCCGATCACCCCCGACCCCACCGCAGGACACATCACCTCAGCGTCCAACACCTGAACCGCCCGGTGCTCCATACGGATACGCCGCAACCCGGCAGCGTTCAGCACCAGCCCCTCCCACACCCCTTCGCTATCCAAACGTGCGATCCGCGCGTTGACGTTGCCCCTGATCCGGTCCACGTGCAGGTCCGGTCGGTGCTTGAGGAGCTGGGCCTTCCTCCGCACCGCCGACGTACCCACCCGGGTCCCCGGTGGCATCTCCTCCAGACACGAGTACCGCGACCCCTCCCGCAGCACGAGCACGTCCGCGACCTCCTGCCGGGGCAGAAACGCGGCCAGGGTGGTCCCACGCGCGAGCGGTACATCACCGGGGATGTCCTTGACCGCGTGCACCGCGAAGTCGACATCACCCAGTAGAAGATGGCGATCCAGTTCCTTCATGAACGCACCCTTACCTCCCAGATCGGCGAGGTCCCCCTGCCACAGGTCACCGGAGGTTTCGACCGGCACGATCTCCACCCCCACCCCCAGACCGGCGAGCTGGTCACGGACGAGACGGGCCTGGGCCAAGGCCATGGGAGAGGTACGGGTCCCCAACTTCAGGGCGGGCCGGTCGGTGAACGTTTGGGCGAAGTACTCGATGGTGCGGGTCGCGGACACGGCGGGGGTGTTGCTGGAGATCGGCACGAGCGTGGACATAGGAGCCTTTCAACGTGGTGTGTTCGGTGGGTGTTTCTTCAGGGCTGAATGGCTGTGGTGAACAGTCGGTGGTCGGTGACCATCAGCCCCCGGGGCAGATGGACGCGGGTCTCCTCGGGGGTGGTGGCGGTGCGTTTCTCGCCGGTTTCCGCGTTGCGGAGGAGCCACTGGCTGGGCCTGCCCGGGGTCGTGCGGATGTTCCATCCGGGGCAGGTGGGGGCGTCGTCGGTCATGTCCTCGTTCTCGTCCTGGTGGTGGGTGCGGGGCCGGGCAGGGGAAGGAACGCCCAGCCCCGGGACTGTGGTGGGGGGCCACCGGGCTCCTCACGCACCGGTGACCCCCGCAGGGAAGCCGCCACCCATCCCCCTCGGGGCAGCGTTGTGGTCTTGGGTCCCGGACCCCGGTGAGCCAAACCGGGGCCCGGGTGTGGTGCGGCAGCGGAAACCCCCGGCACGGACGGTGGGGGTGCGTCGCCACCGCACCAGCTCAGGGGGTGTCGGCCTGGTTGAGGAGGGCGGCGATGTGTTCTTTGGGGTAGCGGCGTGCTCCGCCGGGGGTGCGGAAGGGTTTGAGGACGTTGTCCCAGTCGCCTCGGTGGAGGCTGCGGGTGCGGATGTTGAACAGCTTCGCGACTTCGCTGGGTGTGAGGACGTCGGGGCGTCCGTCGAGGAGGTAGCTGTAGTCGGGCATGAGGGGCTTTCTGTGTTCTGTGTGTGGTTGGGGGTGGCTGGAGGTCCCGCCTCCTCGGGGAAGGAGGAGGCGGGACCTGGGACCGGTGCGGAGGACACCGGCCCTTTGTCCGCGCCGTCACGGAGGGACGGCGCGGAGACCGAAGGGCGACCAGAGGGGCTGGATTACCAGGGGAAGACGGCGCGGACGGTGATCGCACCGCAGGAGTGTTGCTTCCAGTCCCAGTAGGAGCACAGGGCCTCGACCAGGCGCAGCCCGTTGCCGCTGGGGCGGAGCGGTTCGGGGGCGGGTACGGCCGGGAACGTGGGTTCCTCTCCGGGGCGGGGGCCGTTGTCGGTCACCCGGAGTTCCAGGTGACGCAAGGTGCGTTCCACTTCCACGCGGACGGTGCCGTGGGGAAGGCCGGACGCGGTGTGGCGGAGCGCGTTCGTGGTCATCTCGCTTACGGCGACGCTGACCGGTTCGGCCAGGCTTGGCCGGGAGCGGGTGGCCTGGGCGGCCCAGCGGCGGGCGATCTTGACGTGGCCCAGGTCGGGGCCGAGCAGGATGCCTGATTTGGTGCTGGTTCCGCACAGTCGGCGTGGAAGCGTCGGGACCTGGACGATAGGCTTGTTCATGTCTCACCTCGGGCTATTCGGGGTGGGGCACTCTGCCTCGGCGGTCGCTCTCTACTTCGGTCGCCGAGGTTTTTTGTGCCTGGGTGTGGGGCCGTCCCGTCCGTCGATGGGGACGGGCGGGACGGCGCTGGTGCCCCGGTGAGGGGCGGGAGTACGTGGGCCGATCTTGCCGACCCCGTGACGCCAAGATCCCACTCCGCAGCAGCGTTTTGAAGATCAGAAAACGTTCTGGCCAGTACTGAATACTTCGCCGCAAGTTCTGTCTACTTCTCGTAGACTTCGGACTACCATCTTTGGTTACATGGGGTAATGGAAGTTGAACGGAACCCCTTGGATGTCCGGTTTGGTCATGCCCTCATGCGCGCTCGGAAGCGGGCAGGCATCCAACAGGACGGCCTCGCACGCCATCTCAACTGCACACCCGGACATATCTCCCATATAGAGAACGGCCGCCGAAAGCTGAACGAATCGAAGATCGCTGACCTGGACGAGTTCCTGGGAGCCAAGGGGCGGCTGGTCCGCACCTATGAGGAGGTCTACCAGCCGGAACACGTCGACTGGATCGGTGAGTTCCGGCAGATGCAAGCTGAAGCGGAGATGATCCGCGAATATCAGAACAGCTTGGTTCCTGGCACGATCCAGCATCCCGAGTACGCGGCCGCCACTATTGCTGCAGGCGCTCCGTGGCTGTCACCTGCCGAGGCAGAGGAACGGCTTCGCGAGCGAATGGACTGGGGGGAAGAAGTTCTTCGCCCAGGCGGGCCGCAATACCATGCTGTGCTCGATGACATCACGGTAGTGCGGTCGATTGGCCCAAGCCAGATGATGGTCAAGCAGATTGACCGGATCATCGAACTGGCCGAAAGCGGACGAATCATGGTCCAGCTGCACGGCTGGGACCAGTACCCACATGCCGGACTTGACGGCCCGTTTTCGCTGCTAACGTCCTCGGCAGCACCGGATCTTGTGCACGTGGAGTCGGTCTACCGTGGCCAGAACACGGATGACCTGAAGGACGTGCGCCGGTTCGGGATGCTGTTCAGTAGATTACAGGCGACCGCAAGGTCGCCGCTGGAGTCCGTGAAGTTCCTCAAGGAGATGAGGGAAAGATATGGCCAACCGTAAGGGTGAGTGGCACAAGTCCAAATACAGTTCGGGTGGGCAGAACTGCGTTGAGGCCCGGGAGTCTGCGGAGGGGGCGGACATCCGTGACACTCAGAACCGGGAGCTGGGCCACCTCACGGTGCCCGCGCTGGAGTGGACTGCTGTTCTCGCCGTCACGAAGGGGTGAACTGTGAGGTCTGACTGGCACAAGTCCAGCTACAGCGGTCACTCAGGTGAGTGCGTGGAGGTCAAGGAGGGTCCGGAGATGGTGCTCGTCCGTGACACCCAGAACCGCGAGTTGGGTCCTGTTGGATTCACAGCCCATGCGTGGAGCGCCCTGCTCGGCACCCTCGCCGCGCAGTAGATCACGAAGCACGTGAATCGGCCCTCGCCCAGTCCTAGTGGGCGGGGACCGATCCTATTGTTCACACCGGATGAGGCTACCCCGCAGCGGCGGCCGTGCCCATAGGCCGAAGGACCCCTACCGGGGTATCCACCCACAGCCGAGTCCCCTCCTGGTCCACGGTCACGCCGAGCTGGTCCCGGCCCGGCTTCCCGCACCGAACCCACTCCTCCCACGCGGCGCCGATCTCCGCCCACAGGTCCCGGGACCCGGCCCGCTTCGTGGTGTAGGGGCCACCGGCCGGGACGTACTCGCCGAGTGCCCACGACCCGTCCGGGGTGGCGACGTACACACTGGCCTCACCCGCCCACTCGGGGCGGTCCTCGGTGGCCTCGTACACGGCGTACCGCAGGTCCGGCGCCAGGTGGCCGAGGACGAGCTGCCATCCCTGGTTGCGGTAGGCGACCAGACGCGGGTTCACGTCGGTACTCCCAGCCTGCACGCCGGGAGCGTCCTCGTCCACCAGCTCCCGGAGCCGACGGGGGTCGGGGCGTTGGGAACGCAACACCATGAAAGGCGCGTCGTCCACGATCCGGCCCGTCGCGGTGCCGTCCTCCTGGACGACCAGGCGCACCAGCACCCCCGGTTGGTTCCCGACCTCGAACGGGGTCACGATCACCCCGCCCGGCCACACCTGCCGAACCCACGCGTGGGGTATCCGCCCGCGGGCCGCGACCGTGGAGAGCACCCGGTGGTACATGCCCGTGCCGACACCGATCTCCAGGGGAGCTGCCCCATCGGTGTCCAGCACCATCGGCGCGTACCCGGCCCGCGCGAGGTTGTCGACCGCGATCCTGGCCAACTCCCGGTCGATCTCCGCGGACACCACCGCTTTCTCCCCGAGCACGTGACACAGCAACGCCGTGTTGTAACCCGTTCCCGTCCCGACCTCCAACACCCGGTGCCCATCGACGGCGTCGAGCTGTTGAAGCATCGCGACCACGAGCGAGGGCTGGCTGATGCTGGAAGTCACCCTGCGGCCCCGGCCATGGGCTCCGGCGGGATGCCCGTCATCCACCTGGGTCGCGAGCGCGAAGTCGCCCGCCACCCAGTCGGCCCACCTGGGGTCGGAGCGGGTCACAGGACACTCCCACCCGGGATGCGCCTGGTCCTTGCCGTACAGGGTGTCGGGTATGAACGCGGTCCGGTCCACGGCGAGGACCGCCCGGTGCCACACGGGGTCGGTGAAAACCCCACGGGAGGCCAGGAGCCGGGCCAGAGCCCGCCCCGGGGACGCGTCGCCCATCAGGTGGGCCTCTGCCCGTCTTGGGAGGGGGAGGGGAAGCCTTCGTTACCGTGGTCGTTGGGGCGGCTTCCGTCCGTGCCTCCGGAGCCTCCGCTACCGCCATCGGTGGGTTTGTCGGGATCGGCGTGTCGTCCCACGGTGTCCTCCACAAGGGGTGAGGGGTCCTGTCACTGACAGTAGCCCGCCGCACGGTAACTGTCAGTGGTTTCGGCGGGCAGCGGCCGTCTCGCCCCGCCCGGAGAACATCCCGGGGCCCGGACGGCGGTCGGGACGATGGTGAAGAACCGCGCCAGAGAGCCGAGCCCGGGGCCGATCGACCACCCTGTGCGCCAGGTGTGTCCACGCGCTCAGGTGTTCGCGTGCGGAGTCCACGCAAATCAGCAGTTCGGCGGCGTTCCACGGTTCCAGGGGGCGGAGTTCGGCCCCATCGTCCAGCCAGTACGAGAACACGGACGCTCCTCCAGCCGTTCAGGCGGTGCCGCTACCGCTGCTGGTGACGGGGAAGCGCTGGACCAGGTCGGCGTAGACCGAGGCCGCGCCGGTCGTGGGAACGGCATGGCCTAGGGGTTCGGTGAACACGTTCCGCCCGTCATCGCCCGGCCCGGCCGCGAGTACGTCAAGGATGTCCGGAACCTTCGCGGCGAGGAACGTCCCCTCCTTGCTCGGGATCGCGTTGCGCAGGGAGAAGAACGAGACCGGGGGCGGCATCATCGTCTCCCCCTTGCTGTCGGTGAGCCGGACACCGGTCCAGAAACGCCCGACCATGAGCTGAACGGGCGCGTACAGGTTGCGGGCCAGCCAGGCGGGCCACTGCATCAGGCGTCGCGCGCGTCCCTCGTCGCCGGGGCCGAGGACCGCGATGTTCCGACAGGCCAGGGGACCGAGTTCCCGACGGTCCCGGCGAAGCAGTTCGGCGCTCTCGACGAGGGCTGCGAACAGGTCCGCCTCGTCGCCGGGGCCAGCCTCCACGGCGCTCCAGACCGTCAATCCCTTCTCGACGGAGGGGCCGAGGTAGGGGCAACGGCTGATCATGTCCCGTTGGTGCGCGCTGAGCCCCGGATGGATGTCGTCGGGGTTCGTGGTCCCCGAGGAGAGGCGGCGGATCATGCGTCCTCGCTGTTCGTCTCATGGAAGCGGGGCAGCGGGCGACCACTGCCCCGCCCGTCGCCGCACGATGGCGTCGGTCGGTCAGTCGTCCTCGTCGTTGGTGGTCGGGGTGCAGTCCCACATGGTGACGAGGGGAGCGCCAGCCAGGTAGTTCCGGTAGAGGATGGTGTCGATGGAGCCGTCAGCGGTGGCGAACCAGACCGGGGACAGCTCTCCGAACTCCTCGTGGTAGCGGTTGATCCAGGACGGCGTACCCGAACCCGCCTCCTGGCGGTGGCCGACAGGGCGGCCGATCGCCTGTCGGCAGAGCGTTTCGTACTCGGGGGTGCCGAGCAGGCGGTGCCACTCGGCGTCGATGTACCCGGAGAACATCTCGGGGGCCTGGTCGGCGGTCCGGGCGATGGTGAAGAACCGGGCCAGCTCCCTGTGGGCGGTCTCAGGGGCGACGTACCTGAATATCCAGGAGAGGAGTGCATCAGTCAAGAGCGGAAGGTGACTGGACGTGGACGATCCGTGATGTCCAGTGCCACGGAAGGCGCGCGCCGGGCGATTGGGCGCGACCAGATGATCACATTGGGTTACTGTCTGCTTGCGGGCGGGTACCGTTCGCGGACCCGTCCCGCCCCCGCCCCGGCCCCGACGACAGAGAGCACGCGCGTTGCTGACCTACATCCTGCGCCGCCTGGGCGCCGGACTCCTGCTCCTGGCCGTGGTCACCATGGTCACCTTCGCCATCTTCTACGTGGTGCCCCGGTGGGCGGGGCGCACCGTCGAACAGCTGGCGACGATGTACGTGGGCCGCGCCCCCACACCCGAGGCCATCCAGGCCACCATCGACCGACTGGGCCTGGACCGGCCCGTCGTCGTGCAGTTCGGGGAGTTCGTCCGGGGCCTCTTCCTGGGCGCGGAGTACCGGTTCGGCGGCGACACGATCGAGTGCGCGGCACCGTGTCTGGGCTACTCCTTCCAGACCTACCAGGAGGTCTTCCCCGAGATCGTGGCGCGGCTGCCGGTCACGGCGTCACTGGCCTTCGGCGCGGGGGTGATCTGGCTGGTGGGCGGCATCCTGGTCGGTGTGGTCTCCGCGGTGTGGAAGGGCAGCCTGTTCGACCGGCTGGCGATGGCGGTCGCCCTGGCGGGGGTGTCGCTGCCGATCTTCTTCACCGGGCTGCTGTCCCTGGCCTTCCTCGTGCACGCCTGGGGGCTGTTCGGCACGCCGGGCTACGTCCCCCTGACCGAGGACCCGTCCAGGTGGGCGCAGGGGCTGCTGCTGCCGTGGCTGACGCTGGCCTTCCTGCACGCGGCCATGTACGCGCGCCAGACGCGCGCGGGCATGCTGGAGACACTGGGCGAGGACTACATCCGCACCGCCCGCGCCAAGGGCCTGAGCGAACGCAGGGTGGTGCTCAAACACGCGCTGCGCCCCACGCTGACCCCGATCGTGACCATCTTCGGCCTGGACCTGGGACTGGTGCTGGGCGGCGCGGTCCTGACCGAGCAGGTGTTCTCGCTGAACGGGATCGGCCGGTACGCGGTCACCGCGATCATGCAGAGCGACCTGCCGGTGATCCTGGGCGTGACGCTGTTCGGCGCGTTCTTCATCGTGCTCTGCAACCTGGTGGTGGACCTGCTGTACCCGCTGATCGATCCGCGCGTGCGCATCCACGGATAGCCGCTTCGGGCACACGCGCAAGGAACACGGCCCGGTCCGCCGGGCCCGGGGACGAAGAGGGAGGGGCCGCGTGAGCGAGTCCGCGGTGTCGGGGCCGGTCGTGCGGGTGGACGACCTGCGGGTGACGTTCCCGACCATGGACGGTGACGTCCGGGCGGTGGACGGTCTGTCCTTCGCCGTGCCCGTCGGGGGAGCGCTGGGCATCGTGGGTGAGTCGGGCTCGGGCAAGAGCGTGACCTCGCTGGCGCTCATGGGCCTGCACCGGGGCAGCCGGGCGCGGATCACCGGTGCCATCGAGGTGGCGGGCACCGACGTCGTCGGCGCCTCGGACAAGAGACTGAGGCGGATGCGCGGCGACGACATCGCCATGGTCTTCCAGGACCCCATGCAGTCGCTGCACCCGCAGTTCACCGTCGGCAACCAGCTGGTGGAGGCGCTGCGCGTGCACCGGTCCGGGGTGTCGCGGTCCCGTGCCCGCGAACGCGCGGTGGAGTCGCTGGAGCGGGTGGGCATCCCCGAGCCCGCCAAACGGG
>NZ_CBDRFA010000138.1:0-8155 GCF_965343085.1 Nocardiopsis synnemataformans
GCGTCGCCACACCACCGCCTCGTCGAGCACGTACCGCTGCCTGACCCGGGTGAACGTGGACTGGATCTGCGCTTGCAACCTTGCCTCGACCAGCAGTTCGCGGCGCGCGGGCGGCTCCTCCAAGAGCGCGGCCGTCGCGTAGTCCCGGGTCTGCAACAGCTCCGGCACCGTCAGGCACGCCCACTCCTGGATGGCCTGTGCTCCGCTGCGCCACCCCAGGCGCTGCTGCTCGTCCGTGCTCAGCACCGAGGCGTAGGGCTTCCACCACTCCGGCTCCCGAGCTCCCCACCGCAGCGCGTTCAGACGTTCGCTCTCGCTCTCCGTCAGACGGTAGAACCGGGTCATGCAGGACAGGTAGTCCCGCTTGAGCTGGACCTGCCCGGCCTCCAACCGCATCACCGTTTGGACGGACACGTCGAGCTCGGCCGCGACCTCCTGCTGGGTGATGCCCAACCGCTTGCGGTGGCCGATCAAGCTCTCCAGCAGGATGTGCCGCTGCACGGTGGGCGAGCGCACACCCTCAACTCGGTCCTCACCCATCCTGGCCCCCCACACCGTGGTCGACGATCATGACCACCGACGCCGGGTGCACGTCCATGACCGCGAAGTGCGGGGCCTCGCCCTGGACGGTGAACCCATCGGCGCCGTGGAACAGGGCGCCGGTCTCGCTGCGCATGTGCTCGTCTTGACCGTAGGGCTGGGGCACGGTGATGGTGATCGTGACGCGGTGGCCCACCAGCTCGTGCAGCTGGGCGCTCACCCACTCGGCCTTCGTCATGCCCAGGTCGTCCACCGGGGTGGCCTGCCACCCCTGCTCGGCGGCGAGCTGCTCTGCGCGCGCCCGCTGCTCCGCCAGGCTCAGGTCCGGGAGCGTGTAGTGCACAGCCACGGTCACGAGCATCTTGTCGTCGCCGCTGCCGAACCCCAGCTTGCGGGCCTGGGCGACGTTCATGGTGCGCAACAGGGAGGGCTGGGGCAGTTGGTCGCGCATCACCGCGTGCGTGGCGTTGAGCATCCCGGTGACACCGGCGTCCGGGTTGCCGGTGTCCCAGACGGGGCGGAACAGGGTGGCGTGCCAGGACACCGGCCGGGAACCGGGCGGCAGGTCCTTGGCTTCTTCCTCCCAGAACTGCTCCCGCGCCTGGCGGTGGTTCTCGGCCAGCAGGGCCTCGAACTTGCCCAGGTCGAAGCGGGCCGTGCCGTCCTCGTTGGGGGAGAGGAGCTGCTCGGGCAGGGCCGCGGGGTCGAAGGCCTGCCCGAGGATCCGGGCGACGGTGGGCCGTGCCAGGCCCATGAGACGCGCGATGCGGTCGTGGGTGAAGTACTCCTGGTCGAAGTCCCGGGCGCTGCGGATCAGCTCATCGCGGGACCGGTGGGCGGTGCCCCACACGGAGAGGCGCCGAGCCAGTTCCTCGCGCCCTGAGACGTCGTGCTGCTGGTCATCATCCATGTAAAGAATGTTACATGTCAATAATGTTGCGCGAGGGTGGTCGGGGGTCCACCAGCATGACCGAGGGCGCCGGGCCGCGGAGAACCGCTGAACCCGACGCCCTCAACCCGGCACGTCCACACCAGCACGCTCACCCCGCCGTGTGGCGTTCGTAAGCCGCGATCCCCTCCTCCCGCACAGGCTCCAGCTCGTCCTCGTCCAGGCCGTACCGGTCACGCACGTACACCAGCGCCTGCTCCAAGGCCATCTGCGCCACCCGGTAAGGCATCCGCACCTCGCCCACCTGGATCTGGTCGGCGAAGTCCCACGAGATCCTCGGGATCCGGAAGCACTCCAGGGGCAGCACCGCCAGAGCCGCCCCGAACGCGGCCAGCTTCTCGTTGCCATACGCCATGGCCCGGCCTGTCGCCTGGTCGGCCGCTCGCGCACGCCGGGCCGCCAGGACCTGTTCTCTCTCGATCACCTGGTCGCGCTGGCCCATCACGGATCCTCGGAGGTCAGAGCGCAGGCCTTCTCGCTCGCCTGCTGCTGTCGAGCGGCCATCCACCGGGAGCCGAGGATCATGTGCGCGATCTCGTCGGCGTCGTCCTTCAGGGAGAGCCCCTGGTGGCGTGCGCTCCACAGAACATGGACAAGCGCGGTGTGGTCACCCTCCCAGTCGTGAAACGGCGGCTCGGTGCCGTGCTGAGAGGTGTCGGGGTCGGGGCGGGTTACATGTACACCTCGATGTCCTGGTCGGGGTGGACGTACAGGTCCGCCTGGTCGTACATGCGGAGCAACTCGCCGTCGTCGGCGTCGAGGTAGACCCTCAGGTCGCCGTCGGGCTGGGCCTGGACGAGGGTGACCCTCCAGGCGCGCCCGTGTGCGCGGATGCCGTGGCCGGGGCGGATAGCGCGGGCCTTCATGTGGATTCCTCTTTCATCTCGTCTTAAGTAGGTCGGCGCCCCCGTGTGGGACGCCGACAGGTGGTTCCTACGGGGAGTAGGACGACGGTGGACTACCTGCCGAACTGGATGTTGCCCGGAGTGTCGAGCACGGCCTGGGCCGTGGCCTGCACAGTGGCGGCCTCCGCGTAACTCTCCTGGTGGGGCGGCCCCATCTGGTCTCGGAGTCCCGGGACTCCGCACGCGCAGATCTCCCAGGACTGGAAGATTCGCCCGCCGTCGGCCGTGGGAGTGGCGATGGACAGGGTGGCGTTGGGGTGGTTGTCGTGGTCGCTCACGGCGACCTCCTCTCATGATCGGGTGGGGCCGCCGGGCGCGGCCCCCTGTGTGTTAGCCCGGGAGCAGGGACACGGCGTCGAGGATGCCCAGGCCCTTGCCGTAGCGCTTGGCCTCCTGGCACAACTCGACCAGGTGGCTCCTCCACTGGCCGCGGACGCGGTCGGCGCCGATGTCGACGCGCACCAGGCGTCCGTCGGCGAGGCGGCCGTAGCAGTAGCTCACGTCCCAGTAGGGGTACTCGCTGCGGTTGTAGCCGATCAGGCGCAGGCGCTCGATGGAGACGACCTCGTGGTCGGTCAGCGGGTAGATGCCCGCGGAGCGGTCGAGCTGGTCGAGCAGGACGTGGATGCCGCCGATGTCGCTGACGGGGTTGGTCTCGCCGGTGGGGATGCTGGGCCTGAGCGCCATCGTGTCTGCCTCTCGGTCGGTGCCGGGTGTTGGTGGGGTACCACCCCCCACCAACGCCACTAGTTAACCACATGAAACCATTAGTAGGCAACACATGTGTTGGTGTTGCCCACGGTCACCCCCACCCCCGAAACCACACCAACCCCTCCACGTGGCGCACCATGGGCGCCGCGGCCACCGCCCGCTCCGCGTCGTAGCGCTCCCTCATCCCGGCCGGAAGGTACGGGCGCAGGTGCCAGCACTCCACCGCGCGCAGCCCGCACTCCTCGGCCTCGTGAATCAGGTCCTCGCACGTGGTCGAGTCGGCCAACGTCGCGGCCACCTCGGGCCCGGTCATGACCAGTCCCTCAAGGTGGCGCTGGTGGCCGACCCCCTCGGGGAGGATCTGGGTGATGACGAAGGTGGTTCGGTGCATCGCGAAGCTCCTTACAGCTCAGGGGTGATGTGCAGACGCCGGGCGGGAAAAAGGGCACGACGCAGGGCCTGGCAGGCCTCCTCGTCAGCGAGAACACCGGGCTGGTGCTCAGGGCGAGGCTGCTCGGCAGGCAGGGTGCCCGCGCGGTAGCGGCGCTCGAACTCGGCCTGGGCGGCGTCCAGGTCGCACCCGTCGAGCTCGACGACGTCGTCGCCGGTCGAGTCCCCGTGCGCGTCGGCGCGCATGACCAGGGTCTGGCCCTCGGGGAAGAAGCGGCCGCGGTAGGCGGAGACCACCCAGCGCTGTCCGTCGTCGGTACGCAGGTGGCGCTGGCGGGCGCCGCTGAGCGTGGTGGTCTCGCCCAACACGGTGATCGTGGCCAACGGGGGCCTCCTCTCGGTTGCCGGGATGCGGTCAGGGTCGGCGGCGGGCGTTGTGTCGCGCTCGGCGGCGGTGCTGGCGAGCGTGATGCCCGAGCTGCACCACAGGCCGACGCGGATCACCACGCCTTCTGGTGGTAGAGGCGCTGGGCGTCCTCGGGCTCCACGCCCACGCGCAGGCACACCGTCTCCAGTGCGCGCTCGGCCTCATGCAGTCCGGCCTCGGCCACGGCCAGGCCCTCGGCGTCGCCGTCGTCGACGGCCATCTCGGTGTAGACACCCGCGGCCAGGACCTCGCCGAAGGCGTCGCAGACGGTGCGGCGGTCCTCGTAGGAGAGGTCGAAGGTCATGGCCGTTCCTTTCGTCGTGGGCCGCGGGGCCCCGCCTTGAATAATGCCCTTAGTTAACCACATTAAACAGTTAGTTAGCAACAATCTTGGGGTGCGGCGCGCAGTCGCACCCCAGGGGCCCTCAGCCCCAAGCCACCCCCGTCCTCAGTTCCTGGGCGCACATCCCCACCTCGACCAGTGCCTCCAGGCGCTCGGCGAGGTATCCGGCCGGTCGGCCGCAGTTGATGTGGTTGCCCTCGACCAGGGGCGGCAGGCCGGTGTTATCGGCGCTGGCCACGTCGACCAGCGCCAGCGCCAGCAGGGCGCGCCCGGTGAACAGGACCGCGTCCTCCTCCACACCGCCCAGGTCTCCGTCCTCGACCGGGTAGCCCAGCAGTGCCAGCAGCGCGGCAGCGCCGGAGTTGTGCACGTTCAGGTCGGTGGCGTCGAAGTGGTTCGTGGGCTGGAAGGTGACCGACATGGACATGGCCTTTCGCTCGAAGGATGGGAGGCAGCGGGTGCGGTTCGCGGGCCCTGCTGTCGACTGCGCGAAGTTGTGGGCGAGGAGGCCGCCGCCCGCGGGCGGCGGCCGGACTACCAGTCGGCGCGGCCGAGGCGGAAGGCGCGGGCGGCCGCCTTGCGGGTGTGCCGGTCGCGACGGCGCGCGTTGCGCTTGACCCCGGAAGCGACCCCCGGCTTCTTCGTCATGTAGCGGCGGGAGACGGGGGAGAAGAAGTCGTACTCGGTGCCGTCGATGGTGGTCGGGCGCTCAATGCCGGTCATCTGAATCCCCCGGAAAAGTGGTCGGTGTCGGTGCTGGTGGGGTGCCACCCCCCGCCAGCACCATTAGTTAACCACCTCACTGCATTAGTTGTCAACATTGCGGGCCGACGTGTCCCACCAACCCGCGAGCGCCCCGCCCACCGCGGGGCGCTCGCCGCACCGCATCACTCCAGAGCGGCCCCGGGCTGCACCGTGTAGTCGTATTCCAACAGGTCGACGTAGGTCCGCGTGCGCGCCCCCGCCTCGATCAGCGACCGAGCCCGCCCCACCAGTTCCGCGTCGGTTACCACGCGCTCCGTGGCGATGTAGGAGTCGTAGTAGCCCGGGTGCCGCAGCAGCAGACGCCCGTCGCGTGTGAGTACCACGGTGCCGTTCGGGTGCCGCGTCCTGGCCAGGCCGCTCACGCACAGCACCACGCCCACCTGGTCCTCAGGCGGCACGTCGCTGTACTCGGTGCTCGCCGGCGCCCCAATCCACCGGGGATCCTCCAGCAGGGCGTGCAGCGCGGCCGCGTCGGCCCGCGCGGCCTCCAGTTCGGCCGCCTCGCGCGCCTCGTCCTCGGTCGGCTCGACCACCGCCACCTGGTGCCACAGGTCCCAGTGCGGTTCATCGTGCGTCTCGGGGTGCCAGCACACCGAGGACACCTCTTCCGCGGTGAACCACGCGCGCGCCCGGGTCACCACGCCCATGCGGCCGCCCCCGAGCGGGAGCACGGAGCCGACCTGGTGCAGCATCGCCTCAACGCTGGGCCGTCGCATCCGCCGCGTTTCCACCCGGTGCACCTCGGTCAGCTCTCCCGTGGGCGTGCGTCCCGCGCGCTCGGCCACGTCCATGGCCAGCAGTCGCTTCTCCTCCTGCGGGTCCCCTCCGGCCTGGTCCAGGATGCGGTCGATGCGCTCCTTGATCGCCGCGCGTGTGGCCTTGGCGTCGGCGCGGTACTCCTCGGCGAGCCGAGCGAACTCGGTGCGGGCCTCGTCGCTGGGGGCCGCCCACTCCTTGCGCTCGCCGTCGAAGACGAAGCCCAGTTCCCTGGCCCTGGCGTGTAGGTCGGCGGCACCCCGCGGGATCTTCACCCACAGCTCCAGTGCCTTGACGCGCTTGGCGTGGTCGCGGCGCTCGATGTGCTCGAGGACCAGGGGCAGGACGCGTTCCTGCTTGGTCGAGCCCACCCACAGGGCGCGGTGCTCGGGGTCCCACTTGGCGCCCATGCTGCGCAGCTGGCTGTTGAGGTGGGAGGTGTAGCCGCAGCGCACGTAGACGCGCCGTCCCTCCTTCCAGGCGGTCTCGGTCGGGATGGTTTCGCTCAGTGGCTTGATGGCCATGGTCTCCTCCGGCGGTGTCGGTGCGGGCGGGGTGCCACCCCCCGCTTCGCGGGTGCGCGGTTGCGCGGTGTGTCGATTTCAGCACGTACTGCTGACGGTTGGCGGGGAAAGGCTCGCATCGGTCGATGGGGGCAGGAGACACCACAATCACGGTTGTTGTCAACTGACTTAGACATGTGGTTAACTAAGTGTGTTGGTGGGGGGTGGCACCCCGCCGACGCCCGACGCCACAGCAGCGACCGCTCAGGAGGACCCGATGCCCGCCCACCCCAACACCCAGTCCCTGGTCCTGCTGTGGGTCCGTCTCGTGGAGGAACTTCAGGTGCTGCTGGCTCAGCTCCCGCTGCCCATCGACCTGCCCGCACCGAAGAAGCCGGGCGACATCGGCAAGGCCGTCGACGTCCTGGAGCGCACCCTGGACCTGCTGGAGAGCGAGCCGCTGGCCTCGATGGTCGACCCCTACCTCAACCGCAACCTGCGCCGGATCACTGTCTGGCTGCTGGACAGCGAGGTCAAGCTCGGCCGGGTTCTGTCCCTGGAGGAGAAGGGGCGCACCGTGCGGCGCTTCGAGCGCGAGGCCCTGCGCCTGGCCCTGCGCCGGGCGCACCAGTACATCGCCGACACCCACAAGCGCTTCTAGAAAGCGCCAGGGGCCCTCCCCCGCGGAGGGCCCCTGGGTGTTCAGAGAGGGGGCGGCGGGCCGGGATCGAGACCCCTGAGGTGGCAAGCCCGCCGCCCACCGACACCACCACGGCCAGGCCTTGGCGGCTGTGCTCATCGTAGACGGTGCGCGTGATGGCCCATGCGCGCGCCATGTTGTCAAACAAGCGAATCATGTGGTTAACTAAGTGTGTTGGTGGGGGTGGCACCCGCCAGCGACCGACACCGACCACAAGCGCCCAGGAGGCCCCGATGCCCACTCTGACCCTCGACCGTATCGCCAACTCCTCCTCCTGGGCCCTGCGCTGCGAGCTCGCCGAGAAGCTGGAGGCGGCCGAGCGCGACATCGACACCGCCCGCACCGGCCCCATCCGCGCCTGGCTCGCCGCCCGCGACCGCCGCGACCAGCTGTTGCGCGCGCTCAACAACCTGGAGGGCGCCATCTTCTCCTACTGCGCCAAGCACGGCATCGACGCCGACCTCCTGCCCGCCTAACCACCGCCCCCCCCGGGGGGTGGAGGGTGGCACTCCACCCCCCGGGGCCGACACCACCAGGAACACCTGTGAACCACACCGAGAACGCTCGACCCTGGTACGTCCAGGCCGCCGAACGCGTCCTGAGCGACGCCGACCTGCCCTCCAACTACAGGTTGGGGCAGCACGGCCAGGTCGGCGCTAGCGTCATGCACAGCGGCCACCGCGGCCGCGTCATCGTCCACGTCTCGTGCAACCATCAGGGCCGCATCATCGACGAGCGCCCCGCCCCGCGCCACACCGAGCGCGCACGTGCCTGGAGGACGGCCTGCGAACACGTCGCGGCCACCTACACCACTGCCGGGTACGCCGACGTGGCCCACACGTCCCTGGGCCTGCGCGTGGAGGTGCCCGCCAGCACCGGGACCGCGGCCACCGTCACCCTCCAGCGCGCCCAGGAGCTGGGCAAGGTCGGCCTCTACACCGCCCGCGTCGTCGACCACCCCGACCTGGTGGCCACCATCGACGGCCGCATGGACGTACCGCACTCCCAGGGATACACGGCCCTGGGCCAGACCGGGGAGCTGGCGTGGGCGCCGACCGAGGTCGAGGCCGCGCGCGAGTACGCGCTCGCCTGCGGGTTCGGCCCCCACATCACGGTCAACCGGATCTGACCACGGCGGGGGGGGGGGGGGGGAGGGGGGGGGGGGG
>NZ_CBDRFA010000139.1:0-7497 GCF_965343085.1 Nocardiopsis synnemataformans
GGGGGGGGTGTTCCCCCCTTCCCCCCCCCCCCGCCGGGGGTGTTACTCGTCCTCGTCGCGCTCGTCCTCGCGGGGCGCCCGGTAGGGGTCGGCCTCGCCTGCGGGCTGGGCGCCGCTGGCCCTCTCGGCCAGCTCCGCGTCCGACTGGCGCGCCTTGAGCAGCAGTTCCTCGATGTGCTGGGCGTTCTCCTGCACCTCGTCGACGACGAAGGTCAGGCTCGGCGTGTGCCGGATGCCGGTCTGGCGTCCCACCTCGCTGCGGATCACGCCCTTGGCGCTCTCCAGGGCGGCCGCGGAGGCGGCCTTCTCGTCCGGGGTGCCGAACACCGTGTAGTACACCGTGGCGTCCCGCAGGTCGGCGGTGATGCGCGCGTCGGTCACGGTGACGAATCCCAGGCGCGGGTCCTTGATACGCCGGTCCAGCATCTCGGCGACGATGCGCTGGATGCGGTCGGCGATCTTGCGCGCGCGTGCGGCGTCAACCATCGTCAGTCTTCCTCTTCGTTGAAGAGCCGCTGCCTGGCGGAGAGCAGCTCCAGTTCGGGACGGCCCGCGACGAAGCTCTCGCAGGAGTCCATCAGCTCCCGGGCGTGCGCCGCCGTCGGCGCGACCACCGCGACACCGATCTTGGCGCGGCGGTACAGGTCCTGATCGCCCGCCTCGGAGACCGAGACCGAGAACTTGCGGCGCAGCTCGGCGATGACGGGTCGGACCAGCGAACGCTTCTGTTTGAGCGAGTGGACGTCACCGAGAAGGACGTCCAGGGTCAGCGCCCCAACGTACAAGTGATCACCTGTGGTGTGTGGAGTCGTGTGCCGCTGGCTGCGGCGTGAAACACGGGGCCCCGGCCGCACGGCCGGGGCCCCGTCTGGTCATGCTCCGCGAGGATCAGACGCGGGGCTTCTCCTGCATCTCGTACGTCTCGATGACGTCCTCGACACGCACGTCGTTGTAACCGACGCCGATACCGCACTCGAAGCCCTCGCGGACCTCGGTCGCGTCGTCCTTGAACCGACGCAGGGAGTCCACGTTGAGGTTCTCGGAGATGACAACCCCGTCGCGGATGAGCCGCGCCTTGGCGTTGCGGCGGATCAGGCCGCTGCGGACGATCGAACCGGCGATGTTGCCGATCTTGGGCACCTTGAAGACCTCGCGGATCTCCGCGCTGCCGAGCTGGACCTCTTCGTAGATCGGCTTGAGCAGACCCTTGACCGCGGCCTCGACCTCGTCGATGGCCTGGTAGATCACCGAGTAGTACCGGATGTCCACGCCCATGCGGTCGGCCAGCTCGCTGTTCTTGCCCTCGGGCCGAACGTTGAAGCCGACGATGATCGCCTCGGCGGAGGCCGCCAGGTTGATGTCGTTCTGCGTGATCGCACCGACACCGCGCCCGATGACCCGGATGCTCACCTCGTCGCCACCGGCGTCGATCTTGAGCAGGGACTCCTCCAGCGCCTCGACGGAACCGGACATGTCGCCCTTGATGAGGAGGAGCAGCTCGGAGCGCTCGCCCTCCTTCAGGGCGTTCTGCCAGTTGTCGAGGGTGACCCGGCGGGCCGAACGCGCCTGCTGGGCGAAGCGCTCGCGCGCCTCACGCTGCTGGGCGATCTGCCGCGCCACCCGGTCGTCCTTGACGACCAGGAAGCTGTCACCGGCGCTGGGAACGTTGGTCAGACCCAGCACCTGCACCGGACGGGACGGCTCGGCGCTCTGCACGTTCTGGCCGTGCTCGTCGAGCATGGCGCGGACGCGGCCGAAGGCGTCACCACAGACGATCGAGTCACCGACGTTGAGCGTGCCGCGCTGGACCAGCACCGTGGCCATGGAACCGCGACCGCGGTCCAGGTAGGCCTCGATGGCCAGACCCTGCGCGTCCATCTCCGGGTTGGCCTGGAGATCGAGCGCGGCGTCGGAGGTCAGCACGATCGACTCGAGCAGGGTCTCGATGTTGTCGCCCTTGAGCGCGGAGATGTCCACGAACTGGACGTCGCCGCCGTACTCCTCGGCCACCAGGCCGTACTCGGTGAGCTGCGCGCGGACCCGCTGCGGGTCGGCGCCCTCGACGTCGATCTTGTTGACCGCGACCACGATCGGCACCTCGGCCGCCTTGGCGTGGTCGATGGCCTCGGCCGTCTGCGGCTTGACGCCGTCGTCGGCCGCCACGACCAGCACCGCGATGTCGGTGACCTTCGCGCCGCGGGCACGCATGGCGGTGAACGCCTCGTGGCCCGGGGTGTCGATGAAGGTGATCTTGCGCTCTTCGCCGTCCACCTCGGTGGCGACCTGGTAGGCACCGATGTGCTGGGTGATACCGCCGGCCTCGCCGCTGATGACGTTGGTCTTGCGGATGGTGTCCAGCAGTCGGGTCTTACCGTGGTCGACGTGACCCATGACGGTGACCACCGGCGGACGCGGACGCAGGTCCTCCGCGGTGCCCTCGTCCTCGCCGAACTCGATGGAGAAGGACTCCAGCAGCTCGCGGTCCTCGTCCTCCGGGCTGACGACCTCGATCCTGTACTTGAGCTCCTCGCCCAGCAGCATCAGGGTCTCGTCCGGAAGGGACTGGGTCGCGGTGACCATCTCACCCATGTGCATCATGACCTGGACGAGCGACGCCGGGTTGACGTCGATCTTGTCACCGAAGTCCGACAGCGAGGCGCCGCGGGACAGACGGATGGTCTGGTCGTTGCCGCTCGGGATCTTGACGCCGCCGAACGACGGGGCCTGGAAGTCGTGGAACTCCTGGCGCCGCTGCTTCTTGGACTTGCGGGCACGTCCGGGACGGCCGCCGGGGCGTCCGAACGCACCGGCCGTACCGCCGCCGCGACCGCGGCCACCGCCGCCGGGACGGCCACCGAAGCCACCCGGACGACCGCCGCCGCCACCGACACCGGGACGCGGGCCGGCACCCGCGGGGGCTCCCCCGCGACCACGGCCACCGCCGCCGCCGGGACGGCCGCCGCCACCGCCGCGACCGCCACCCGCGGGCGCGGCCGGACGGGACGAGGGCATGTTCATCGGGCTGGGGCGCGGACCTCCGGGCCGGGGACCGGGACGCGGGGGACCCGCGGCACCGCCCGGACGCGGAGCGCCCGCGGCGCCGCCGGGACGCGGGGCGCGCTGGTCGCCGCCGCCCTGCGGGCCGGGACGCGGACCCGGACGCGGAGCGCCGCCACCGGGCCGCGGGGCGCCGCCACCCGGACGGGGAGCGCGCTGGTCGCCGCCGCCCTGCGGGCCGGGACGCGGACCCGGACGCGGAGCGCCGCCACCGGGCCGCGGGGCGGCCGGCTTGGAGCCCATGCCGGAGGCGTTGGACGCGAACGGGTTGTTGCCCGGACGGGGACCGGACGGACGCGGACCGGGACGGGGCCCGCCGCGCTCGGGACGGTCGCCGCCACGCTGCGGACGGTCGCCGCGCTCGGGGCGGTCACCGCCACGCTGAGGACGCTCGGAACGACCGCCTTCGGCGCGACCACCCTCGGGACGGCCACCCTCGGGACGTCCGCCCTCAGGGCGTCCACCTTCGGGACGACCACCCTCGGGGCGTCCGCCTTCGGGGCGTCCGCCTTCGGGACGGCCAGCGGGACCGGCCTGGGCGCCGGGCTTGGGGGCGCCGCCGGGGCGGGCGCCGGCCTCGCCACGGGGAGCCTTGGGGCCGGGCTTGGGCGCGTTCACTCGCGGAGCGGGCTCGCTCTGCGGAGCAGCCTCACCTTGCGGAGCAGCCTCGCCCTGCGGGGCGGGCTTGGGCGCGGGAGCCGGCCGGGGGCCGGGCTTGGGCGCCGGACCCGGCTTCGGGGCGGCGTTCTCCGCGGCGGGACGCGGGCCGGGCTTGGGAGCCGAACCCTTGCGACCGCCGTCGGAACCGTTGTTGAAAGCTTCTTGGAGGCGTCGTACGACGGGGGCCTCTATGGTCGAGGACGCCGAACGGACGAATTCACCCATCTCGTTGAGCTTGGCCAGAACGGCCTTGCTCTCTACACCGAACTCCTTGGCGAGTTCATATACCCGGACCTTCGCCACTACTCTCCTTCAGCTTCGGTCCGGGACATGGGCTTGTGCCGGACCGTCGTTAGCTCGAGTTACTCATCGCTGCGTACTCATCAGGCGCTCATCGCAATCTCGACCTGCTTCCTCATCGCTACACAACAATGGGCCGGCTTCTCCGTGCCGACACAGCACTGGACGCCGACCTCGGTCTGTACAACCCAGAAGTCGGCCCAGACATTCCAACCCTATCGGGAACGCTGACCCGATCCGCCACGCGGGGCGGCGTCGATCAGGGCCGCCACGGGTGAGACGTCCCACCCGTTGGCGTCCGCTCCCCTCCGGTAGGCGCGTGACCAGGCCCTGCGGCGTTCGGCGAGCTCGAAGCACCGCCGATCGCGGTGCAGGTAGGCGCCGCGCCCCGGAAGACGACCCCGGGTGTCGGGCGTGATGACCGTGCCCTCGGCCACCAGCCGCACGAGGTCGGACTGGACTGCCCGCGACCGACACCCCACGCACGTACGCACGGGGCGGTCGGGACCGCCATGGTCCACCCTATCGCGTCGAGGCATGCGCGCGACCCGATCAGCCCGTCGCGGCGGTGTCGTCGCCCTCGACGGCGTCCTCCCGGTCCGGTTCCCCGGCGGGCTCGGCGTCGGAGCGGATGTCGATGCGCCAGCCGGTCAGACGCGCGGCCAGACGGGCGTTCTGGCCCTCCTTGCCGATCGCGAGGGACTGCTGGTAGTCGGGCACGACCACGCGGGCGACACGGGAGGCCATGTCGAGGATTTCCACGGAGTTGACCCGCGCCGGGGACAGGGCGTTGGCGACGAACACGGCCGGGTCCTCGGAGTAGTCGACGATGTCGATCTTCTCCCCGTGGAGTTCGGCCATGACGTTGCGGACGCGGCTGCCGAGCGGGCCGATGCAGGCGCCCTTGGCGTTGACCCCGCCGCGGTTGGAGTGGACGGCCATCTTGGTGCGGTGACCCGCCTCGCGGGCGATCGCCGCGATCTCGACGGTGCCGTCGGCGATCTCGGGGACCTCCAGCTCGAAGAGCTTGCGCACCAGGTTGGGGTGCGTGCGCGAGAGGGTGACCGAGGGGCCGCGGTGGCCCTTGCGGACCTGCACGACGTAGGCGCGCAGGCGCTCGCCGTGGGTGTAGGTCTCGGTGGGCACCTGCTCCTGCGGGGGCAGGACCGCCTCGATCCTGCCGAGGTCCACCAGCACGTTGCGGGGGTCCTTGCCCTGCTGGATGATGCCGGAGACGATGTCGTGCTCGCGTCCGGCGAACTCACCCAGGGTCAGCTCGTCCTCGGCGTCGCGCAGACGCTGGAGGATGACCTGCTTGGCGGTGGAGGTCGCGATGCGGCCGAACCCGGTGGGGGTGCCGTCGAACTCGCCGACGGACTCGCCGTCCTCGTCGGTCTCGGCCACCCACACGGTCACGTGGCCGGTGGAGCGGTTGAGCTCGACGCGGGCCCGCTTCTCGGGGCCCTCCTCGCGGTGGTAGGCGATCAGAAGCGCGTCCTCGATGGCCTTGGCCACGAGTTCGACGGAGATGTCCTTCTCGCGTTCCAGGCTGCGCAGAACGCTCATGTCAATATCCACGGGGCTCCCCCTCTAGTCCGCCGCGTCGGTGTCGGCATCGTGGCGGAATTCCACCTGGACCCTGCCCTTGCCGAGTTCGGCGTGGGTAAAGGTGCGGGGCTGACCCTCGACGTCCAGGGTGACCCCGTCGTCGTCGGCGCCGGTGACGCGCCCGGTGACCTTGCCGCCCTCGGCGAGGGAGGCGATCACCAGGCGGCCTCGGGAGCGGCGCCAGTGCCTCGGCTGGGTCAGCGGGCGGTCCACCCCCGGCGAGGTGACCTCCAGGACGTAGGGCTGCGCGCCCATGACGTCGGAGGAGTCCAGCAGGGTGTTCACCTCCTGGCTGACCTCGCCGACCGTGTCCAGGTCGACCCCGTTGTCGGAGTCCACGACCACGCGCAGCACCCGTCGCTTGCCAGCCGGTGTGAGTTCGACGGCTTCCAGGTCCAGTCCGGCCTCGGCCAGTACCGGCTCCAGCAGCTCGGCGATGCGCTCCTCGCGCGCCTGCGCTCCCATGTGGTCCTGCTCCTCCAACGGCGAAGATCCCGCCCGCGCGGCCGTCGGGCCGGTGTACGGGGCGGTCCAGCTCTGTACGTAGTCTTCGACTTCAGCGGCCCGCCCCTGGTGCGGGGACACGGGCCGACCGCGCGTCGCGTGCGACGGCGGTTGTGCTGCAAGGGTATCCACACCCGGAACCCCTCCAGGTCGCCGTCGGTGGCCGGGGCGCGTCGGCGAGTGCCCTCCGGGGCGTGCCCACGCGGCGGCGTCCCCCGCGCGGTACGGGACGTGGAAGGATGGGGGGCCGGGGGGTCGCCGCGGGCGGCCCGCACCGCACGGGAGGGAGAGCGCGTGGGGATCGGCCGTGTCAGCCGTCGCACGGTGCTGGGCGCGACGGCCGCTGTGGGCGCCGTGGGCCTGGCCGGGTGTGGCGGTGCTGAGTGGTACCCCTCCGACGTGACCCCGGACGTGTACGTGCTGCGCGCGGTGGTCCGGGAGAAGGAGCGGATGATCGCGCGCTACGAGGCCGCCGTCGCCGAGGGGACGGGTCCGGTGGAGCTGCTGGAGCGGTTCCTGGAACACCACCTGTCCCACCTGGACGCGCTGCTGGAGTCCCTCCCCGAGGACGCCCCTTCCCCCTCCCCCGAGCCATCGGGAGCCCCCTCCTCCCCCGAGGAGGCCCCCGTTCCGGAGGCCGCGCCGGGGACCGCGGCGCTGCGCGTGCTGGAGGCCGCGGCGACCGGCGCCCGGCTGGACCAGGCGGGTGCCGTCACCGACTCCGCGCTGGCGCAGCTGATCAGTGCCATCGGCGCGTGCGAGGCGGGGCACGCCCACCTGCTGGCCCAGGAGCGGTAGCGGCGCACGCCCCCAGACGGAAGGCAGGTAGCAAGTTGACCGAGAGCCCCGCGTCCACCGGTGAGGAGCCGGACCCCGGCCCCCAGGCGCTGGCCGAGGCGCTGCGCGCCGAACACGCGGCCGTGTACGGGTACGAGTTCATCGGCGGGGCCGCCGAGGACGAGGACCGCCGCGACCACGCGGGAAGCACCGCCCACGAGCACAAGGCGCTGCGCGACGCGCTGCACGCGGCCGCGGTGGAGCGGGGCGTGGACCCGCCGCCCGCGCTGGCCTCCTACCCGGTCGCCGAGGAGTACGGCGACGAGGCCGTCGACGCCTACGCCGCGGGGCTGGAGCAGGCGGCCGCGCGCGCCCACCTGTGGCTGACCGCCTCGCGGGACACCGACCTGCGGGTGACGGGCGCCCGGGCACTACAGGAGACGACCGTGCGCCTGCTGGAGTGGGGCGGGGCGCTGGACGCCCTGCCCGGCTTCGACGAGGCAGGATAGCCGCTGGCGGAGCCCTCCGCCCCGGTCCCGGCCGTCGCGGGCGGCCGCCGGTGCTCGAAGGGCTCCGGGGTGACGGAGGGGG
>NZ_CBDRFA010000140.1:0-6814 GCF_965343085.1 Nocardiopsis synnemataformans
CTGCGGAATTGCACCGGATCAGGAAGACCGGTTCCTCTTTCGAGGCAACTCCCCGAGCCTACACGCCCCGAGCACATGCTCGAACCATCGAAGCCTGGAGAGGAGGTCAGAATAGCGGTCCGGTTCCGAGCCGACCCCGTGGGGTGTCTCGCCGTCCCGCAGCGACCCGATCGAGTTTAGGCAACCTCAGCGGCGGCGTCAAATCCGCCTGGACTCGGAGGGGACTCCTGTCCGGGGCCTGGTCGTTCGTCGGCTTGCTTGTCGTCTGAGACAGACCCTTCCCGGAGGCTGCGGGGCCAAACATGGGAGGACGGGATTTTCTGTCCCCGGGGCGGGGCCGCCCCGGGGACGAGGACAGACGAGGACCTCAGAGGATGTCCGCGAGCTCCCGGGCGAGCATGCGGAAGGCGATCCCCCGGTGGCTGATCGCGTTCTTCTCCTCCGGGGACAGCTCCGCCGTGGTGCGGCTCTCTCCCTCGGGGACGAACACCGGGTCGTACCCGAAGCCGTTCTCCCCGCGGCGCTCGCGCACCAGACGGCCGCGCAGCACCCCCTCGGCGACGGCCTCGGTCCCGTCCGGCATCACCAGCACAGCCGCGCACACGAACTCGGCGCCCCTGCGCTCGGCCGGGGCGTCGGCCATCTGGTCCAGGACCAGGTCCAGGTTGGCCCGGTCCTGGTCGCCCGCACCGAAGCGGCCCGCCCAGCGCGCGGACAGCACGCCGGGCATCCCGCGCAGTTCGTCCACGGCGAGACCGGAGTCGTCGGCGACGGCGGGCAGTCCGGTGTGCTCGGCGATGGCCCGCGCCTTGAGCAGCGCGTTGCCGAGGAAGGACGCCTCGGTCTCGGGCACCTCCGGCGCGTCCGGGAAGGCGTCGAGCGAGAGCACCTGAGCCTCCACCCCGGCGTCGGCCAGGATGGCCCGCATCTCCGGGACCTTCTTCGCGTTGCGCGTGGCCAGGACGATCTTCACGGTTCCCCCTCCCTGGGGCGCACCGCCGGTACGGGCACCGACCCGTGGGGTGGCGGTCACTCCGACAGAGCCTTCTTCTGGATCGCGGTCAGTTCCCCGCAGCCGGAGACGGCGAGGTCGAGCAACTGGTTGAGCAGGTCCCGGTCGAAGGGTGCACCCTCGGCGGTGCCCTGCACCTCGATGAACTTCCCGTCGCCGGTGAGGACGACGTTCATGTCGGTGTCGGCGACCGAGTCCTCCAGGTAGTTCAGGTCCAGCCGGGGCTGGCCCTGGACCACGCCCACGCTGACCGCGGCCAGGGACCCGGTCAGCGGGTTGTTCTTGAGCTTGCGGCGCTTGCGCAGCCACTTCATCGCATCGGCCAGTGCCACGTACGCGCCGGTGATCGCGGCGGTGCGGGTGCCGCCGTCGGCCTGGAGCACGTCGCAGTCCAGGGTGATGGTGTGCTCGCCCATCGCCTTGAAGTCCACGACGGCGCGCAGGGAGCGGCCGACCAGACGGGAGATCTCGTGGGTGCGGCCGCCGATCTTGCCGCGGACCGACTCACGGGAGCCCCGGGTGTCGGTGGCGCGGGGCAGCATCGCGTACTCGGCGGTGACCCACCCCTCGCCGGTGCCGCGGCGCCAGCGCGGGACACCGTCCTCGACGCTGGCGGCGCACAGCACGCGGGTGTCCCCGAACTCGACGAGTACGGAGCCTTCCGCGTGGCGGAGCCAGTTACGGGTGATGGTCACAGGGCGGAGTTGGGTCGGAACGCGTCCGTCAGGTCGGGCCATGGACAAGAGCGTATATCCGTGGAGTGCCCCGCGGTGCTGGAGCGCGAAACCACACGGCCGGACCCCTCCCCCTGCCCCGGTCAGCCGCCGACCGTGTGCACCTGGCCGCTGCGGGCCAGGCCGATGGGGCTGCCGTAGGTGGAGCGCGCCTCCGTGAGGGTGACGTCGTCGTCGTTCCAGGGCACCAGGTGGGTCAGCAGCAGACGGCGGGCGCGGGCCCGGCTGGCGTGCTCGCCCGCCTCGCTGCCCGTCAGGTGCATGTCCTTGGGGTGGTCGAGGTGGTCCTGGAAAGCGGCCTCGCACAGGAACAGGTCGGTGTCGGTGGCCAGGTCCACCAGGGAGTCGCACACCCCGGTGTCTCCGGAGTAGGCCATGGCCGCACCGCCGTGCTCCAGGCGGATACCGAAGGCCTCCACCGGATGGTTGACGTGGTCGACACGGGCCCGGAAGGGGCCGAGCGAGAACGGTCCGGGAGCGAGTTCGTGGAACTCGAACACCTCGGTCATGCCCGGATCGGGGTCCAGGCCGTAGGCCTCGGCCATCCGCCGGGCCACGCCCTGGGGCCCGTAGACCGGGATGCGGGGCTTGGCACCGCCCGGGTGGTACGCCCTGGCCACCCAGTACGAGCACAGGTCGAAGCAGTGGTCGGCGTGCAGGTGGCTCAGGTAGACGGCGTCGACGGAGTAGATGTCGATGTGCCGCTGGAGAGCTCCGAGCGCGCCGTTGCCCATGTCGAGCAGGAGGCGGTAACCGTCCGCTTCGAGCATGTAGCAGGAAGCCGGGCTGTCCGGCCCGGGGAAGCTCCCCGAGGACCCGATAATCGTGAGTCGCACGTCGTCGTCGCCTTCTCGATGGGCCGCGCGGCGTCCGTGGCACCCCCGCCGAGAGTCTGTGCGGAGTGCGGATGGCGGCTGGTTCTGCGGATATCCCGTTGTTACGGGTGTACCCCAATGCCCGGCCAGGTGGTACAAAATGTGGCCCGCGTCTCACGCGACCTCGGTCACGTGTGAATTTTTCACACCGCTTGACGACGTATGTCTTGTTTGTTCGGGGCCTGTTTCACTGGTGTTCAGAACGGCGCGGAGGCCGGCGCCCGAAGGCGCCGGCCTCCGCCGGGGCCCGGACCGCCGTTCCCCGGACGGGTCACGGCGGATGCCGGGCGGGTTCCGCAGCTCTGGACCTAGGCCCAGAGCTGGCCGTCGAGGCGTTCCTCGGCCTCCTCCAGCGTGCCCTCGTAGGCACCGGTGGACAGGTACTTCCAGCCGGCGTCGGCGATGACGAACGCGATGTCGGCGCTCTCCCCCGCGCTCTCGGCCTTGCGGGCCATGCCCAGCGCGGCGTGCAGGGCGCCGCCTGTGGAGACGCCCGCGAAGATGCCCTCCTTGTCCAGGAGTTCCCGGGTCCGCCTGAGGGCGGCTTCGGAGGGCACGGAGAAGCGGGTGGTGAGCACCGACTCGTCGTAGAGCTCGGGCACGAACCCCTCGTCGAGGTTGCGCAACCCGTACACCAGCTCGCCGTACCGGGGCTCGGCCGCCACGATCTGCACGCCGGGCCGGTGTTCGCGCAGGTAGCGACCCACTCCCATGAGGGTGCCGGTGGTGCCCAGCCCCGCCACGAAGTGGGTGATCCCCGGCAGGTCGGCGAGGATCTCGGGCCCGGTGGTCTCGTAGTGGGCCCGGGCGTTGGCCGGGTTGCCGTACTGGTAGAGCATCACCCACTCGGGGTGGGCCGCGGCCATCTCCTTGGCGACGCGGACGGCCTCGTTGGAACCGCCCGCGGCGTCGGAGAAGTGGACCTCGGCACCCCACATGGCCAGCAGTTGCTTGCGCTCGGCGGAGGTGTTCTCCGGCATGACGCAGACCATGCGGTAGCCGCGCAGCTTGGCGACCATGGCCAGCGAGATGCCGGTGTTCCCCGACGTCGGCTCCAGGATGGTACAGCCCGGGGAGAGCAGCCCGTCCTTCTCGGCCTGTTCGATCATGAAGAACGCGGCGCGGTCCTTGATCGAGCCGGTGGGGTTGCGGTCCTCCAGTTTCGCCCAGAGCCGGACCTGCGGCGAGGGCGAGAGCCGGGGCAGGCCGACGAGCGGCGTGCCGCCGAGGGAGTCGAGCAGGGAGTCGTAGCGCATGTGCGGCCTAGCGGCTTCCGCCGGCCACGGCCGGCAGGATCGTCACGTTGTCGCCGTCGGAGAGCTCGGCCTCCAGACCGCCGACGAAACGCACGTCCTCGTCGTTGAGGTAGACGTTGATGAAGCGGCGCAGCTTGCCATCGTCCACCAGGCGCCCGGCGATGCCGGGGTAGCGGCTGTCCAGGTCGGCGAACAGCTTACCGAGGGTGTCGCCGGAACCCTCGACGACCTTGGCGTCGCCGGTCAGGTTGCGCAGGATGGTCGGGATGCGGACCTCGATGGCCATGAAGGTTTCTCCGTTAGCGGTCGTTGGTGTGCGTTCATTGCCAACAGGGGGCGCGCGGTGCCCATTCCTGGGCGCCGCCCCGTGTGGTGTGGAACCTACGGGGCGGTCGCGGCGCCGTCGCCGGGCCCGGTGACCTCCACCGGTTCCTCGGTGACCTGGCCGTCGACGATCCGGTAGGAGCGGAACTCGACGGTGTCGGGCTCGCGCGTGGACACGAGCACGTAGTGGGCGCCCGGCTCGGACGCGTAGGAGACGTCGGTGCGCGAGGGGTAGGCCTCGGTCGCGGTGTGGGAGTGGTAGATCACGACGGGTTCCTCGTCGCGGTCGTCCATCTCCCGCCAGACCTTGAGCTGTTCGAGGGAGTCGAACCGGTAGAAGGTCGGCGACCGTTCGGCGTTGACCATCTCGACGAAGCGCTCGGGGCTGTCGGAGCCCTCGGGTCCGGCCACGACGCCGCACGCCTCGTCGGGGTGGTCGCGGCGGGCGTGTGCGACGATCCTGTCGTAGATCGCGCGATCAATCCTCAGCATGCCTCCAGAGTACCTACATCCGGTTCCCTACCAACCAAATGGGTATTGTTGGCGGGCCGCAGGGGCCGCGGCGGCCCGGTGCTGGTGGGGGCAACATCATCCGGCCCAACCGGCACGGATTAGGCTCGTTCGCATGAGCGAGGACAGCAGCAGCGCGCTGCTCACCGACCACTACGAACTGACGATGCTCCAGGGAGCGCTGCACAGCGGCGCCGCCGCCCGCCACTCGGTGTTCGAGATGTTCGCCCGGCGGCTGCCGGAGGGGCGCAGGTACGGGGTCGTGGCCGGAACGGGCCGCTTCCTGGAGCTGCTGGAGCGGTTCCGGTTCGGCACGGAGGAACTCGACTTCCTGTCCGACAACGGGATCGTGGACGAACGCACCGTGGAGTGGCTGGCCGACTACCGGTTCTCGGGCAACGTGTGGGGCTACGGCGAGGGCGAGGCGTACTTCCCCGGATCGCCGATCCTGGTGGTGGAGGCCTCCTTCGCCGAGGCCGTGCTCCTGGAGACACTGGCCCTGTCGGTGTACAACCACGACAGCGCGATCGCCTCCGCCGCGACGCGGATGGCGGTGGCGGCGGGCGGTCGGCCGCTGATCGAGATGGGGTCGCGGCGCACGCACGAGCGGTCCGCGGTCGCCGCGGCCCGCGCAGCCTACGTCGCGGGGTTCGCCACCTCCTCCAACCTGGAGGCCGGGCGCTCCCACGGAGTGCCGACCGGCGGGACGGCGGCGCACGCGTTCACGCTGCTGCACGACAGCGAGCGGCACGCGTTCAAGGCGCAGCTGGAGTCCCTGGGCAGCGGGACGACGCTGCTGGTGGACACCTACGACGTGGAGCGCGCGGTGCGCACCTCCGTGGAGCTGGCCGGGTCCGAGCTGGGCGCGGTGCGGATCGACTCGGGTGACCTGGCCGCCCAGGCCGGGCGCGTGCGGGCGCAGCTGGACTCCCTGGGCGCGACGGACACCCGCATCGTGGTGACCGGGGACCTGGACGAGCACTCCATCCAGGCCCTGGCGGTGGCACCGGTGGACGGCTACGGGGTGGGCACCTCCCTGGTGACCGGTTCGGGCGCGCCGACGGTGTCCCTGGTGTACAAGCTGGTGGCGCGGGCGCGCGGCCTAGAGGAGGACGCACCGCTGGAGCCGGTGGCCAAGCGCTCGGTGGGCAAGCCGAGCCGAGGCGGGCGCAAGTGGGCGGTGCGGCGCCTGGATGACAAGGGAACGGCTGTGGCCGAGGAGGTCTACCCCCATCCGCCGTCCCCGCAGGTGGGGACGCGCCCGCTGCTGCGGCCGCTGGTCGCCGACGGCGTGGTGGTGGGCCACGAGAGCGTGCACGAGGCCCGGGAGCGGCACCGGGCGACAGTGGCGGAACTGCCCGAGGAGGCCCTGCGGATGTCGCGTGGTGAGGCCGCGCTGCCGACGGTGTTCCACTAGAGGGTGTTCCGTGGAGGCTCTCGCATCAGCGAGCGGCCGTCCGGGTGGTCTCCGCACGGTGGTTCGCGCAGGTCAGCCGGGTGACGGTACACGGGCCCGAGCGGGTCCGACGACGACGGAAAGGGGTGCCGCTGTGAGGGCGCTCATCGTGGTGGACGTGCAGAAGGACTTCTGCGAGGGAGGGAACCTGGGGGTGGCGGGCGGAGCCAGCACCGCGGCCGCCGTCACCGAGTACGCCCGCGCGAGCGACTACGACCACGTGGTGGCCACGCGCGACTTCCACATCGATCCGGGGAAGCACTTCTCAGAGGAGCCCGACTTCGTGGACAGCTGGCCGCGCCACTGCGAGGCGGGCACGCCGGGGGTGGAGTTCCATCCCGGTTTCGACGCCTCGCTGGCCGAGGAGGTCTTCGACAAGGGGCACTACACGGCCGCCTACAGCGGTTTCGAGGGTGTGACCAGGGAGGGCAAGGTCACGCTGGGCTCGTGGCTGCGCGAGCGCGGCGTGGACGAGGTGGACGTGGTGGGCATCGCCATGGACCACTGCGTGAAGGCGACCGCCCTGGACGCGGTGGCCGAGGGCCTGCGCACGCGGGTGCTGCTCGGGCTGACCGCCGGGGTGTCGCGCCCGACCGTGGACGCGGCGCTGGAGCGGCTGCGCGAGGCGGGCGTGGAACTGGAGGGCG
>NZ_CBDRFA010000141.1:0-6427 GCF_965343085.1 Nocardiopsis synnemataformans
GACGAGTACCTTGCTGTCCTTGTTAAGGAAGATAGCCATGGTGTGTTCCGTCCCCTACTTCGCCGCGAGCTCGGCGGCCTGAGCGGCGGCGCCGTCCATCGTGTCGACCTGTCGCACGGCCGGGTGGGCCCGCTTGGTCAGGATCTCGCGGCCCAGCTCGGCGTTGTTGCCGTCCAGACGGACGACCAGCGGCTTGCTGACGTCCTCGCCGCGGCTCTCGAGCAGCTCCAGGGCCTGGACGATGCCGTTGGCCACCGCGTCGCAGGCGGTGATGCCGCCGAAGACGTTGACGAACACGCTCTTGACCGAGGGGTCGCCCAGGATGATGTCCAGGCCGTTGGCCATGACCTCGGCCGAGGCGCCGCCGCCGATGTCCAGGAAGTTGGCGGGCTTGACGCCGTTGTGCGCCTCGCCGGCGTAGGCGACCACGTCCAGGGTGGACATGACCAGGCCCGCGCCGTTGCCGATGATGCCGACCTCGCCGTCGAGCTTGACGTAGTTGAGGCCCTTGGCCTTGGCGGCGACCTCCAGGGGGTCACCCTCCTCGGCGAAGGTGAGGCTCTCCAGGTCCTGGCGGAACTCGGCGTTCTCGTCCAGGGTGACCTTGCCGTCCAGGGCGACGACCCGGCCGTCCGAGGTCAGGATGAGCGGGTTCACCTCGACGAGGGTGGCGTCCTTGCCGACGAAGGCGTCCCACAGCTTGCTGATGACCTCGGCCGCGCCCTCGGCGGCGGCCTCGGGCAGCTTGCCCGCCTTGACGATCTCCGCCGCGATGCTGGCGGGGGCGCCGGTCAGGGCGTCGACCGCGAACTTGGCGACGGCGTCGGGGTTGGTCTCGGCGACCTCCTCGATGTCCATGCCGCCCTCGGCGGAGCAGATGGACAGGAAGGTGCGGTTCGCGCGGTCCAGCAGGAAGGAGAAGTAGTACTCCTCCGCGATGTCGGAGGCCTCCTCGACCAGGACACGGTGGACCGTGTGGCCCTTGATGTCCATGCCGAGGATCTGCTCGGCCTTGGCCTGGGCGTCCTCGGGGCCCTCGGCGACCTTGACGCCGCCGGCCTTGCCGCGACCACCGGTCTTGACCTGCGCCTTGACGACGACGCGGGGTTTGCCGGCGGCGGCGAACTCATCAGCGATGGCACGCGCCTCAGCGGCCGTGCTCGCCACCTTCCCCTGGGGTACGGGAACCCCGTACTCTGCGAAGAGTTGCTTCGCCTGGTATTCGAACAGGTCCACGAGGGTCCGTCCTTGTAACTCGCTGGCTCAGGATGTCTACCGGGGTGGCCTCGTCCGGATCGGCTGTGACCCGCTGACACGTGTCACACGGGGCGCACGAGGCACAGCCCCGCGGGCTGCGCCGCTTACAGAAGATCGAGATCGCCGCGGCGTTGCCACCCGCGACATGCGCAAAGCTTAGTCGCCTGAAATCCGGCCGACAGACACCGGGGCCCGGGTTGACCGGCTCCGGTCCGCCCCGAAAGCCGCTCAGGCGGCATCGCGGAAGCCCCCGCGTGGGAAAATATGTGACCAGGGACACGACATAACACCATGGGGGCGCTTTTCGCCCGGGTACGGCCCCTGAACAGGTGCGACCAACATCACCCGGGAGGGGCGGGGTCGAGCGGAACTCCGGTGGCGCGGGGAGCGGTCAGGCGGCGTGCGCCGGACGGACGTTCTCCCGCACCCAGTCGGCGATCTCCGAGGTCGGAGCGCCCGGAGTGAAGATCTTGGCGACGCCCAGGCGTTCGAGTTCGGCGATGTCGGCGTCGGGGATGATCCCGCCGCCGAACACCCGGATGTCCTCGGCGCCGTTCTCCTTGAGCAGCTCCAGGACCCGGGAGAACATGGTCATGTGGGCGCCGGAGAGCACGGACAGACCGATGGCGTCGGCGTCCTCCTGGAGCGCGGCCGCCACGATCATCTCGGGCGTCTGGCGCAGGCCCGTGTAGATGACCTCGACACCGGCGTCACGCAGCACACGGGCCACGATCTTGACACCGCGGTCGTGCCCGTCCAGCCCCGGTTTCGCTACGACGATCCGTGCTGCGCCCTCGGCCATGGCAAACCCCTCACGAATGTTCCCCCCGGCCGCCCGGCCCTCCTTGTGGGAGGCCCCCGGGTGCGCGGGGACGAGACGATGAACTCGCATGAAGCGTAACGCAGGTCACTGTCGGGTGGCGGGCGCGGGGACGGGTATCGTCCGAACATGGGAGACGATGTCACCGAATTCGACCAGACCAGCACAGAGGACCTGCGGGACCGCGCAGTCGAACTGGCGCGGCAGCGGTGGGACCTGCGCTTCTTCTGGCGGCTCCTCGGACTGATCCCGGCCGCCGAGGCGGCGGCGGGCAACGAGGAGGCCAGTGAGGCGAGCCTCGCCCAGCTGTCCGGTTTCGTGTACGAGGCGCTGTCCGCCGAGGCCGACCCGGAGGTCCAGGAGGCGCTGCGCCCGGTGTACGTGCAGTACCTCCTCGACCACGGTGAGACCGCGGAGGACGTGCCCGGGGACGAGGACGCGGGAGCCACCGGGGTCCGCGGCGGCACGAACGGCCCCACCAGCGGCGCGGAAGGCCCCGTGCGCGGCACGGACGACCCCGGAGACTCCCCCGCACCCGGGACGCGTGACGACCGCGGCGGAGCCCTCTGAGCCCCTCGTAGGCGGTGGCCCTCCGGGCCGCGAATTGCTCCGGACCGTCCGGCCCGGGGCCCGCCAGGCTCTTCGACGCCGATGGGCGCCGGAGTTCCGGAGGCCCTCGCCTCGATGTCCGAAAACCGCCAGCTTCGGTGTGCCGCGTCGGCGAACATGGATGGCGTGATGGACGACGACCAGCGCTACCGCGCCGTACACAGCAGGGACGCCCGCTTCGACGGCGTCTTCTACACAGCCGTGCGCACCACCGGCATCTACTGCCGTCCGAGCTGCCCTGCCGTCACTCCGAAACGGGTCAACGTCCGTTTCTTCCCGACCGCCGCGGCCGCCCAGGAGTCGGGCTTCCGCGCCTGCAAGCGGTGCCGTCCCGACCTGACCCCCGGTTCGCCGGAGTGGAACCTGCGGGCCGACGTGGTGGGCCGCGCGATGCGCCTCATCCAGGACGGCGCCGTGGACCGGGGCGGCGTCAGCGCTCTGGCCTCGGCGGTCGGCTACAGCGAGCGCCAGCTCAACCGGCTGCTGTCGGCGGAGGTGGGCGCGGGGCCGCTGGCCCTGGCCCGGACCGAGCGCGCGCAGACGGCCCGGGTGCTGGTGGAGACCACGGACATGCCGATGGCGGACGTCGCCTTCGCAGCGGGGTTCGCGAGCGTGCGCCAGTTCAACGAGACGATGCGCGCGGTGTTCGACCGCTCCCCCACCGAGATGCGGACCGTGGGGAGCGGGCGTGCGTCGGCTTCCGGGGGCTCGCGAGCGGCGAGTGCCCGCCCAGCGGGCACCGAACCGGGGACGGTGACGCTGCGGCTGCCCTACCGGGAGCCGATCGACCTGGCCCAGATGCTGAGGTTCCTCGGAGACCGGGCGGTGCCGGGGGTGGAGGAGTACCGGGACGGGGTCTACCGCAGGACGCTGATGCTGGCGCACGGTCCCGCGGTGGTGGAGCTGTCCGAGGGGTCCGGGACCGGCAGGGCGGGCAGATCTCGCCGTGCCGGTGCGGCGGGGAGCGCTCACTCGGCGGGCGGCGGGGTGTCCGCGGGCGGTGGGGGGCACGTGCTGTGCCGTCTGCGGCTGTCGGAGGCGCGCGACCTGACCAGCGCGGTGCGCAGGTGCCGCAGGCTGCTCGACCTGGACGCCGACCCGCGGGCGGTGGCCGAGGCTCTGGGCGGCGACCCGCTCCTGGGGCCGATGGTGGCCGCCCACCCGGGGCTGCGCTCTCCGGGGCACGTGGACCCGGCCGAGCTGGCGGTCCGGGCGGTCCTCGGTCAGCAGGTGTCGGTGCGCGCGGCCCGCACGCTGGCGGGGCGGCTGGTGGAACGGTTCGGCGAACCGCTCGCTCCGGGTCTGGAAGCACCGGGCGGAGGACTCACCCACGTGTTCCCCTCTCCTGACGTGCTCGCCGCCGCCGACCCGGCTGGCTTCTCCATCCCGGTCGCGCGGGGACGCGCCCTGGCGGGACTGTGCGAGGCGATCGCCTCGGGGTGGATCGACCTGGGGCCGGGGTGCGACCGGGACGAGGTCGAACGGCGTCTGGTGGAGCTGCGCGGCATCGGCCCGTGGACCGCCGGTTATGTGCGCATGCGGGGTCTGGGTGATCCGGACGTGTTCCTGCACGGCGACCTGGGCGTCCGGATGGCGTTGGAGGCCGCGGGCAGGCGTGCGACCCCCGCGGCCGCCGCGCGGGAGGCCCGGACGTGGAGCCCGTGGCGGTCCTACGCCAACCATGCGTTGTGGGCGTCGTTGGCGGACCGTGAGCGGGAGAGCGGGACCGTCCGGGGAGACGTGGTCGCGCGGAAAAGCGTGCGGGGTGGCTCGAAGGAACGTCAGGAACGGAAGGAATCGGCATGAGCACGCAGCAGGCACAGGCAGTCGGAGAGCCGTGGCAGGAAGAGCAGGGCATGCTCGCGTTCGATGTGGAGCCGAAGGCGCCCCCGAGGGTGGCGACGGTGGAGTTCCGCGTTCCCCTGCCCGGACCGACGCGGTACACGACGATGGAATCGCCCGTGGGCGCACTGACCCTGTTCGGTGACGGTGCGGCCCTGGGCGGCGTGCTCACCCCCGCCAAGGACGGGAAGACTCGGGTGGTCCCGCAGGACTGGGTGGCCGACCGGAAGTCGTTCGCCGACGCCGAGGAGCAGCTGAAGGCGTACTTCGCGGGCGAACTGCGCGAGTTCGCCCTGCCGCTGGCCCCCGCGGGGACCGAATGGCAGCTGAAGGTGTGGGCGGCACTGACGACCATCCCGTTCGGCGAGACCGCGAGCTACGGCCAGCTGGCGGAGGAACTGGGGAGGCCGACCGCCTCCCGAGCGGTGGGCATGGCCAACGGCCGCAACCCGATCAGCATCATCGTGCCGTGCCACCGGGTGATCGGTGCGAACGGTTCCCTGACCGGGTACGCGGGCGGTCTGGAGCGCAAGGAGTTCCTCCTGGGTCTGGAGGGCAGGGTCGCGAGTATCCGCTGACCTGGCAGGAAGACCACAGGCCCCGTTCCCGAGTGTGGGAGCGGGGCCTTCCTCTGCGGGCGGCCCTTGCTGGCGGCATTGCGTGAAGCGCCGCCCTTACACCCCTTGTCGGGGCACGGACTCGTCATTACCCTTCGGTAACTGTGCGCTCACACCCCTGTGCGCACGGTCCCGATGGCTCCGCCCCCACAAGGAGAAGAGTTGCCACCCCCTGCCACCCCCTTCCTCCGTGCCCTGGTCTCCAGAACCCGCTCCCTGGGTGTCACCGCCGTAGCCGTCACGGCCTCGGCCGTCCTGGCCGTCACCGCCTCCACAGCCCACGCCCAACCGAGCCCGGCGGGAACCCCGCTCGCCTCGGCTGACAACGTCGAGATCACCGTCGACGGCGGCACCGCCGAAACCCTGCCGGGCGGGTCGGCGGCCGCTCCCGCCGAGGACGTCCTGGCCGAATCGGTGGTCGCCGACGTCCTCCAAACACGGAACTCGACCCTCAGCGCACTCTCCCGCCAGGAGCGCGACGTGCGGGTCGACGTCCGCGAGGCCGCCGACGGCTCGGCGTTCGGCGTCGTCATCGTGACCGCGCCCATGAACGTCGACGAGAGCCCCCACGCCTGGCTGTTCGCCGCCGACTACGAGGGCTCCGCATGGACGGTGGGGTTGGAGGGAACCGAGGAGTTCTCCTCGATCCTGGCCGACTCCGCACTGCTGGAGGAGGAGGAACGGGAGACCGTCGCCGCCTCGACGGACCCCTCCGGCGTCTCCACGAGCAGCTACACCGGTGTTGGACTGCCGTTCGCCATCGGCTCGTCGATGGTCATGACGGGAGGACCGCACGGCAACAGCGGAGGCCGTCCCTACAGTTCGGTGGACTTCGCCGGCGGCAGCGGCCAGGCCCGCGCGGCCCGGGGCGGCTACGCCTACAGCCTGTGTACCGGCTGGACGCGGGTGATCCACGACAACGGGTACTCCACGGACTACTACCACCTGGAGAACTACCAGTGGCTGCCCGGCAACAACGTCGGGGTCGGCCACTACCTGGGCACCCAGGGCAACAGTCTCTGCGCCGGCGGTTCGACGACCGGTGCGCACATCCACTTCTCACTGCGGGGGTACAGCGACCCCAACGCCGCCGGGTGGTACGTCGCCCTGCACGGCAGGACCCTGGGCGGCTGGACCTTCGTGGAGGGCGGCGCCTACGGCGGCTACGCCTACCGCAACGGTGTCGGAACCGTCTACCCGGGCAACTGGATGTACAACTACGGGTTCTAGGCGCCTGCTGATTTCACAAGTGCACATGTGAGCTCACGAAAAAGGGGGGTGG
>NZ_CBDRFA010000142.1:0-5919 GCF_965343085.1 Nocardiopsis synnemataformans
CGCTCACCCGCCCCTGGGCAATGCCGGTCGCTGACGCGATCCGTGTCTGGCTCGCCCCGTGTGCCTGGGCCAGCCGGAGCAGGCCGGCGATGTCGCGCTCACGCAGAACCCGCTGTGTCTCCTGACGCCCCCAGGCCCACGCCGGGATCGTGATCTGTTCCCAGGAACGACCAGGCATGGATCCCCTTCGGCCGACGCGCACACGGCCCCGATTATCTCCAAGGGGGATATCCATCAGGAATGGGAGAAGCGGTACCCGCAACGGAATCGTCGCCTGTGACACAACCTCCCCGCTCCATCGCGAGCGCCGTCACAGGAGCCTGCCCATGGACGTTCCCCCGGCCCCCGAGCCCGTGCCGACCTACATCGACACCGACACCACCCTGCGAGTGAAAATCCTCGACGCCTGCGGTATGACCTGCACCTTCTGCCATAACGAGGGCACACCAGTCGTGGTCGACAACCGCAACCGCGGCCCTGGACCTTTCACCACTTCCGGTACCTCGGGGCGGAGGTCGATCTACGCAGCCACCAACGGAGCCACCTTCCTGCCCGCCACCATCGCGCCCGATGAGGACTTCGCCCATGCCCTGCGGCAGCTACGCCGGAACATGGGTTTCACCGAACTCCACCTCACCGGAGGAGAACCCACACTCCATCCGCGCCTGCCCGAGCTGGTCCGCCTCGCCACAGCCCAGGGCTACCGGGTGTGCATGACCTCCAACGGCGAGAACGGGGCCCAGCAGATTCCCGCCTGCGCCGGGGCGGGTCTCGACCGCGTCAACTTCTCCGTCTTCGGCACCACACCCGAAGAACTCGCCCAGGTCCAGCACGCCCGCTTCCGCGACCCGGCCAGGGCAGCCGCCAAGATCGAGGCCCTGCACGCCTCCATCCAGGCCTGCGTCGACCACGGGGTCCGGGCCAGTGCCAACATCGTCGTCCTCGACCACACCCACATCGACCGCATCCACCGGCTCCTGGACACCTACGCCCCCGAACTGTCCGTGCGCCTACTCAACTCCCTTGATCACGGCCAGGAGTCCATCGACGCCATCCACGAGCTCCTGGCCCAACGCGGTGCCGTCACCGAGGCCCACCACCTCACCGCCGGAGCCTCCGGAGCACGCACCGCCTACCGCATCGACGGCGGACGACGCCGTATCCACGTCAAGTGGATCCGCCCGGTACGCCTGCCCACCACCTGCCAGGGGTGCCGGTTCAACAACGACACCGACTGCCAGGAAGGCTTCTACGGCCTGCGCCTGTACCGCGACCGCCACGGGCGCTACTTGGTGGGTGTGTGCCTGCAACGCATGGACCTGTGCCAGCCCATCGAGGACTTCCTCCGCTCCCCCGTCAAGGACGAGATCCTCCGCCTTCGCCGGACCGACCGTGACAGGCTGGAAGCCGCCCACCGAACCCCCGCGTCTTCTCCCACCACGACACACAGCACGGAAGGAAACCCGACGCCATGAGCGCGATCGAGTACGAGGCCAAGGTCCTGGACATCGACGTCGACCAGGTGGCCCAGCGCATTCTCGACAAGGGCGGCACGGACCTGGGCGAGGTGCTCCAGCGCCGCTACGTCTACGACATCGAACCCGGGGACGCCTCCCGGTGGGTGCGCCTGCGCGACACCGGCAGTCAGGTCACGCTCACGGTCAAGGAGATCGACTCCGACGCCATCGGCGGCACCCGCGAGACCGAGACCGAGGTCGGCGACTTCGAGACCACCAACGCGCTGCTGGGCAAGCTCGGCTACACGCCCAAGGCCTACCAGGAGAACCGCCGCCACAGCTTCACTCTGGACGGCGCCCAGCTGGAGATCGACTCCTGGCCGCGTATCCCCGCCTACCTGGAGATCGAGGCCGACAGCCGCGCCGAGGTCGTGCGCGTCGCGGCCCTGCTCGGCTACACCGAGGCGGAGTTGACGGGGGAGAACACCACCAAGGTCTACGCCCGCTACGGCATCGACCTGACCACCATCACCGACCTGCGCTTCGACACGGAGTGAGCTCGCGGCTGTGGTGTGTCCGCGCTCCACACAGCGCGGGCGCACCACAGCGAGCGGGAAACAAGATGGGCTGCGAACCCTCGCGGTTTCGTATCGGGAGCTGTTACTTGCAACTGTCGGCTTGGGCCAGGGAGATGACGAAGGCTCCCCACGCATCCGAGGTGAAGGTGAGCTGGCCGCGTGAGCGGTGCTGGGTGTCGCGCATATCCGCTCCGGTGCTGTGCTCGCGGACCTCGACGCACTCGTTGTTGCCGCCGCTGTAGGACGACTTGTGCCACTCAGTCACCGTTGATCCTCTTCATCTCGTTACGGATGGTCCTTAGCGTCTCATCCGGTCCCCAAGCCACACCCTGCAAGGCCGCGAACCACATCCGGTAACGGCCCACCTCGTTGGTCGCGGTGATGATCTGCCCCTGGTGAGCCGACTCCACGTAGACCACCTCGGGCTGGGCAGGCGAGGTGATGACGCGGAAGGGGCCGTTGTTGCCCGCGTGGCGCGGCTCGTCCACCGGAACCACCAGCAGGTTGACGCGCTCCTTCTCCACCAGGTCCACCACGTATTCGAGCTGTTCGAGCTGCACCCGGGCCGAACCGTAGCGGCGCATGAGCAAGGACTGATCCACCACGAGCCAGATGACCGGGGAGAGCGCCTTGGCCATCTGCTGTGCCCTACGGGCCCTTTGCTGGGCGCGCTCAGCGAGTTCGCTCGCGGACAACCAGGGAGCACCGTAGCGGATCACGGCTCGCGAGTAGGCCTCGGTCTGTAGATACACCGGGAACACCAGCGCCTGGTACTCGTACAGGGCATCGGCCGCGTGGGTGCGCTCGGCGACCTCGTGCAGCCACGCCCGCCGTCCCGAGCCCGTCAGCTCCTCCCACAGCCGCTCCAGGCGTCCACCGCCGTGCAGCGTCTCGTCGAGGGCCCGGCGCAGCCAGGGCTTGGCGACGGCCTTGCCTGTCTCCAGGTCGGAGACGTGGGAGTTGCTGATGGCCGTGCCGCGCTGGCTGATACGGCGCGCGACGGTCTCCTGGGTCAGTTCGGCCTCGTTGCGGAGCCTGCGCAGCTCGCGCCCGAATGCCTTCAAAGTGCGTTCGTCAGGGGTCATGCGCTCATGTGACCACATCACAACATGTGCCGTGGAGGGATTCCAGAAGATTCCAGAGGCCTCTGGAAGATTCACGGGTTATCCGGACGCACTTACGGATCCTTTTTCCCAGACCACATCCTGTCGTTGTGGTCTCACGCACAGCGACCACGATCACGGCGAAAGGACCCGGTGGAAATCCATGACCCCGGCTCAGGCTTCTTCCTCTCTCGACCTGCCCAGGCGCATCCGCCACACCGACCCCGACACCAGCGGCCTGCTCTGCGGGCCCTGCTCCCACCACGTACGGGCCGCGCGCCGGTGGGCGATGCAGGCCACCAGGACCACACCCGGCGCGGCCCACCCGCTGCTGGTGTCCCTGGCTGAGCTGCACACCAACGCCCTCAAGCACACCGCATCCGGGCTTCCGGGAGGCCGGGTGAAGATCGAGATCCAGCGGCGCCCGCGCCTGTTCCTGCTCCGTGTCACCGACGACGGCCCCAAGCCGGGTGAGCAGGCCACCGTCCCCACTATGTCCACCACATCCGGTGTGGAGAAGAGCGAACTCGTGCTGACCGAAGGTGGATACGGCCTGGCGTTGGTGGACGTCTTGGCTCTGTATTGGGACTTCTCCGGGAACGCGGAAGGGTCGTTGACGGTTCGTGCCGCTTTCGACCGTTCCGGGCGGACCCGCCTGCCGTTGTGATCCCGAACGGGGTGATGTTTTCCGGCGGCAGGTGTTGAAGAACCTCGCTTGTCCAAGCGAACATCGACCAGCCCAGTGGAAGCGGCGCCACTTTCCGCAGGAAAAGGGCTTTTTGTGCCCTTTATGTGGTGTGGGTGGAAAACGCAGTTTCGGGTGACGTACGACCCCGGAACCAATGACACCCACCCGCTCCGCACAGGAACGACAGAAGACGTGGAGGCGCCCCGGACCGGTGTTCGCAGCACCGGGCCAGGGCCGAATCCCCACCTGAAGCAAGCAGGAGGAGATCGTGGAGAAGCCTAGCGGTCGGCACCGCAAACCCGTCCGAGGGTGGGCCCAGTAGGTGCGGTGGCTGTTCGAAGCGGTACTGGCCGCGCTGCTGTGCAGTGCGGTGGACGTGCGCCAGGAACGACGCCCACTGCCCTCACCTCGTACAAGCACACGAGAGCAGATGAGGCCCCTACCGCGCGTCAGGAACGCTGCGCCTGAAGCGCGGGGGCCACAGCCGGGAAGCGCTCCAGCCCCAGCACAGCACACACACCCGATTTCGGGGCCGGTGCGAGTACCACGCCCTCGCCGCCCACACCCTTCCGAGCAGGGCTGGTGCGTTGATGACGACGGAGTGCGGGGAGTGCGCCCCTACCTGTTCCACCACCCAGGCGGAGTACCCGACCGCAAGGAGCGGGTCGCGGTCGTGAAGGAGCCGGCGAGTTCGATGAGCTGGCCGCTGCGGTGAGGACCTGGCTGGACATTCGCCGCTGAGCAACCCGCTTTCACCTCGGGGCGGCGCCACGCAAGTGGCGCCGCCCCGAGGGCGCTGGTGGGGGGTGGTGTGTCCACTGAACCCGTTCTGAACCCGAAGTGAACCCCCTCCCGGGAGCTGAACCCGGAAAAGTTCTTCCCTCGGGTGTCGCATCCGCGCTTGCACGGTCTTCATCAGGGAGTCAAAAGCACAGGACCGCGACGGCCCCGGGAGGGCATGCGTGAGCGACTACACGAAGACACTGATCCACCTGGCACCCCGAATCACCAGCCGCGACCGCCAGATCCTGGCCGGACTCTGGGAACACCGAGTGATGACCACCCACCACCTGCACCGCATTTACTTCCCCGATGCCGGACCACGCCGCGCCCGCTCGCGTCTGCTCACTCTGTACCGCTACGGGGTCCTCAACCGCTTCCGCCGCCACGCCCACGACCGCAACGCCCCCGATCACTGGGTCCTGACTCCCACCGGCGCCGTTCTGGTCGCCCTGCACCAGGGCAAGGAACCCGACGCGCTGAAGTTCCGCGCCGACCGCGTCTTGGCACTGGCCCACTCACCCCAGCTGGACCACATCCTCGGTTTGGTCCAGACCCGCGCGGCTTTCACCGAAAGCGCCCGAGCGGTCGGCGCACCTGCGGCGGTGGGAGGGCGAGCGCGCCTGCGCCGATCGGTGGGGCCGTCACATCCGCCCAGACGCCTACCTGTGCTGGAAACAGGACGGGACGGTGGCGGATGTGTTCGTGGAGTACGACACCGGCACCGAGTCCCTGACCCAGCTCAAGAACAAGATGCCCGGCTACGCGCGTCTGGCCCGCGAGAGCAAGCTGCCCTCGATTGTGGTGGTGCTGGTCCACTCCGACCAGCGCGAGGACAACGCCGCGCGCGCACTCGCCGCATCCTGCACCAACAGGGTCGGGGTGTACCTGAGTACCCACGCCAGACTGGCCCAGCAGGGCGCGGCCGAGCCGATCTGGCGCCTGGCCGGCGACCCCACCCGAGTGTCTCTGCGCGACCTGCCACGCGCCTACCCCAACTCGACACAGGAGAAGGGACCAGGGCAGTGAACCTCCGGGGCCGTTCGGGGGTCCTGTCGGCGTTCCTTCGGAGCGTCCGCGTGGGGGTCCGGCCTTGGGTGGACCCCCCTGAGAACACGTCCTGTGCAGGTCGTGCGGGCTTGGGGGCGGTCCACCGGCCGCCCCGGCTGTCTACCAAGGAGATAGTCCTCTTCACGTGGGCGGGCGGCGCCGGGTGTGTGCGGGGGCACGGACGCCCCCGCACACCCTCATCACCAGGCCACCATCAACCACAGTGGTCCGTCTCCTCTGCTCTTCCTCTACTGGAACTTCCT
>NZ_CBDRFA010000143.1:0-5548 GCF_965343085.1 Nocardiopsis synnemataformans
CCTCAACACTTAAAGGCCACGCCCGCCAGCTCCCACAGCTTGACCTTGGGGTCGGCGGGGCGGAACACGGGGTCGGTGTCCGGGTGGCGCCAGGTGGCGCAGTCCACCGCGCGGGAGCCCTCGTCGCGCCCGTCGGTCCAGGGACTGGCCAGCTCCAGGCCCTCGAAGACCACCGAGGCCTCCTCGGGGCTGCGCACCCGGCCCCACGGGGTGCCGAAGGACAAGATCTTGTCGGTCATCCACACGGCGGAGGCCGGATCGTCGGAGACGATGTGGGAGGAGATCAGGCACGACCCCGGCGCCAGGCGGTCCATGAGGGAGCGCACCATGCCGAACGGATCGCTGTCGTCGGGGATGCAGTGCAGCAGCGAGACCAGCATCACGCACACGGGCAGGTCGGTGTCGATGAGCCTGGTGGTCTCGGGGGCCTCCAGGATCTCGTCGGTGTTGCGGATGTCAGCCAGCAGGAACGCGGTCTCCGCGCTGTCGCTGATCAGCGCCCGGCCGTGCGCGAGCACGATGGGGTCGTGGTCGACGTAGACCACCCGGGCCCGCGGGTTGGCCTGCTGGGCCGCGTGGTGGGTGTTGTTGGCGGTGGGCAGCCCGGCCCCCAGGTCGAGGAACTGCTCCACCCCCTGGGCCGCCACGTACTCCACCGCGCGTGAGAGGTAGGCGCGGTTGTCGTTGGCGAAGGCGACCAGTTCGGGGATGCCGTCCGCGAGTGCCTCGCAGGCCTTGCGGTCGGCCTCGAAGTTGTCCTTGCCCCCCAGGAGGTAGTCGTACATGCGTGCGATGCTGGGGGTTTCCATGTCGATGTTGGGGGGGAAGTGATCGGCCATGAAGGGTACCCATCCAAAGAAGTGACGAGGCGAGTTCTCTGGCCGAATGGTAACCGTGTTTCCACGGCCTTGCGGAGTTTTCCACAACAAAGTTCGAAGTGCGTATTCGGCACCCCATACGCTCACGTTCCGGTCCCCGTTCGCGGTTGTCCGAAACCGGGCAGATCATCGGCCACGATCCCGGGAGCCGCGGCCCTGACGCGCTCGCCGGAGCCCTCCGGGGCACTCGGACGGACGGGAAGCGGCGGCGCGGACCAGAACGCGGCGGCCGAGCCGGGGGCCGCCTCGTCCGGCGGGGGAGGGGGGACAGCGGCGGTATCCAATACCGCTTCTCCGTCATTTTTCCCGATTGTCGCGTCTTCGCCCGAAAATCCTTTTGCCGCCGCCGTGGAAAGCGCTTTGACCTGCGCCACGAGCGCGCGCCGATCCCGGCCCAGCCACCGGGTCAGCACGAACGGGTCGCGGTCGGCCTCGACGCCCAGCTCCACCACCGCCGCCGCCAGGTGCGCGCACCTGGCGTCCCACCGGTCACAGGAGCAGGTCGCCACCAGCGCGTCCCACCCGCGCGGCACCAGGTCCCACCCCAGCAGTGAGAACACCCGGGCGGCCGCCACCGGCAGCTCACCGGCCAGGATCCGGGCGCGGAACACCGGCTGGGAGGCCAGCGCGGCGCACAGGCGCTCCCACTCGGGCTCCGGAGGCACCGTGCGGATCAGGCTCACCTCGTGCGCGCCCGGGCCGCGCACCCGTCCCGCGACCTCGCCCGGACGTACCGACAGCCGCTCCGCCCGCGCGCTCCCGGCGGCCCGGCCCGGCTCCCCCAGGGCCTGTGCGAACAGCGGCGACCACGCGCTCACTCGGCCACCGCCTCCGGGGACAGCCGCACGACCTCGCGCAGGTCCCGCACCGACAACCCGGTCAGCCACGCCTCACCGGTGGCCACGGCGCTGTCGGCCAGCGCGCTCTTGCGCTCGATCATCTCGTCCACCCGCTCCTCGACCGTGCCCACGCACACCATCTTGCGCACCTGCACGTCCCGCCGCTGGCCGATCCGGAACGCCCGGTCGGTGGCCTGGTTCTCCACCGCCGGGTTCCACCACCGGTCCACGTGCACCACGTGGTTGGCCGCGGTCAGGTTCAGCCCCGTCCCGGCGGCCTTGAGCGAGAGCAGGAACACCGCCGGGCCCTCCATCTCCTGGAAGCGCTGCGTCATCTCCTCCCGCTCCGCCCGCGGCGTGCCCCCGTGCAGCCACAGCACCGGCACCCCCAGCCGCGAACGCAGGTAGGGGGCCAGACGCTCGCCGAACCGCGCGTACTGGGTGAAGCACAGGGCCTTGTCGCCCTCGGCCGCGGCCGAGGCCAGGATCGCCTCCACCCGCTCCAGCTTTCCCGAGCGCCCCGACAGCGCCGAGCCGTCCCCCAGGAACTGTGCCGGATGGTTGCAGATCTGCTTGAGCCGCGACATCGTCGCCAGCACCAGCCCCTTGCGCTCCTTCTCGGTCGCCTCGGCCAGCCGCTCGCCCATCTCGTCCACCACCGCCTTGTACAGCGAGGCCTGCTCCGGGGTGAGCGTGCACCAGGTACGCATCTCCAGCTTCTCGGGCAGGTCGGCGATGATCGACCGGTCGGTCTTGAGGCGGCGCAGCACGAACGGCCCGGTCATGCGGCGCACCAGCCCGGTGTCGGGCCCCTCCTCGCCCTCGACCGCCCGCTCGAAGGCCGACTCCGTGCCCAGCAGCCCCGGGTTGGCGAACTCCATCACCGACCACAGCTCGCCCAGGTTGTTCTCCACCGGGGTGCCGGTGAGCGCGATCCGCGTGGCCGCGGGCAGTGACCGCACCGCCCGGGCCTGCCGGGTGCCGTGGTTCTTGAGCGCCTGCGCCTCGTCGCACACCACCCGGTGCCAGGGCATGCCCGCCAGCTCCTCGCTGTCGCGGGTGACCACGCCGTAGGTGGTGACGACCAGGTCGCACGAGCCCACCAGGCGGGCCAGGGCGTTGCCCGAGGGCCGGTCCGGGCCGTGCTGCACGTGGACCCGCAGCGAGGGCGCGAACCGCTCGGCCTCGCGCCGCCAGTTGCCCACCAGCGAGACCGGGCACACCAGCAGGGTCGGACCCGGCGCGGGTTCCCGGAGCCGCTCGTCGGTGAGCAGGGCCAGCAGCTGCACGGTCTTGCCCAGGCCCATGTCGTCGGCCAGGACCGCGCCCAGGCCCAGCTCGCCCAGGAAGCGCAGCCATGCCGCACCCCGGTCCTGGTAGGGGCGCAGCGCGCCCTGGAAACCGGACGGTGTGCCCATCGGGCGCGGCTCGGCCTTGGCGCCCCCGTCCAGCAGCGCGCCCAGCGGACCGGAGGCGACCGCGTCGGTGACCGGCAGGGGAGCGGTGCCCTCCACGCCGATGGCCGTGCGCAGCGCCTCATCGGTGCGCATCCAGTGGCCGCCGCGCCGTTTGACCAGGTCCAGGGTGGCGCTGATCCGTTCGGGGTCCACCTCCAGCCACCGGCCGCGCACGCGCACCAGCGAACGCTTGAGGCGGGCCAGCTCGGCGAGTTCGGCCAGCTCGTCCTCGCCGAGCGGTACGGCCTCCTCGCCGTCGCGGCCCCGGAGCAGGGCCTCGAAGGACACGTTGACCAGGTCGGAGGGGCCCACCCCGCCGCCCCTGCGTTTGCGGGGCGCCTCCTCGACCGCCACCCGCAGACCTAGCGCGGACCTGCCGCGCCACTCGGGCAGGACCACGCCGAACCCCGCGCCGCTCAGCCGGGCGGCGCCCTCGGCGACGAACCGCTCGGCGTCCTCGGTACCCATCAGCAGCCGGGCCGGGGCCAGGTCGCGCAGCGCGCGGTGCAGCGGCGGGTGGTGGCGCGCGGCCCGGCGCAGGTCGGCCAGGGCGGTGGCGCCCACGTCGGCGGGCAGCCAGGCGGCGCCCTCGCCCTGCCACACCTGTTCCAGGGGCAGGCGCAGGCCCGGGTCGGTGACCGAGCGCACCCAGAACTCCAACGCCCACGGCCCTGTCCGGTCGGGTTCGCGCAGCAGGAACAGCAGCGCGGCCCGCCCCGCGCCGCGTACCCGCGAGCGCCACTCGCGCAGGGGTCCGCGCAGCCGGGCTGCGGTGTCGACGCCGATCCCGCCCGGGTCGCCGGTGAGCGCGGCGGCCAGCCGCTGACCGGGGGCCGTCCCGTCGTCGGCGGTTTGTTCCGGGGCGGTCCGGTCGTTGTCGATCCGGCTGTTGTCGGACCGGCTGTTGTCGATCCGGCCGTTGTTGGTTCGGCTGTCGTCGGTCTGGCCGTTGTCGGTCCGGTCCCCGGCATTCCGGCTGTCGTCGGACCGGCTGTTGTCGGACCGGCTGTTGTCGGACCGGCTGTTGACTCTCCGACCACCGCTGTCCGGGCTGGGGGAGAGCGCGCGGCGGGGCCGGGCCAGGCGGCGGGCCGCCGCGTCGGTGAGCAGTTCCAGGGGGGCGAGCACGCAGGCGCGGGCGACCGCGTCGGGCGGCTCCCCGGGCAGATGGGCGCGGGCGGAGGGTGGCAGGGCGCCGGTGAGCGCGGCCAGGTGCTCCTCCGCCCAGTCCAGGGGCGCGGGCCGCCAGCGCGCCCGGGCGGGATCGCCCACCAGGTCGGGCAGCACGCACCCGGAGGTGACCAGGAGTTCGGCGAAGTCGCGGACCGCGCGCAGGTGGACCAGTGAGGGCCCGGGTGCGGTGCCGGGGGCGTCGGGTGAGGCCAGGAGGGCTTCGGCGGAGGCGGAGTCCAGCCGCAGGGCGGGCACCCGCCAGGGGTGGAAGGCGGCCGGGGCGGTGCCGGGTGCGCCGGTGGAGGCGAAGGGAGCGGAGGTGTCCCCGGGCAGGGACAGGTCCAGGGTTGCGTGCGTGGCCGAGCTTGCCCCGGTTCGCGCGTTCGCTCCCGTTCCCGCGTCTGCCAGGAGCGTGCGCAGATCGCGGGTCTCCAGGGCGAACGGGTGTGGACGTGCTCGGCCGTGCGCGTCCTCGGCCGGGGGAGCGGCGGAGGGGTCGGACTCGGCCCACACCGCCAGCGCGTCCCCGGTCCACACGCCGTGCAGAACCCGCACCGCACCTCCCGCGTCCTCGCCGGTCATCGGCCCCAGTATGGCCGGATGCGGCGACAGACCGTGACGCGAGCCCGGTGACGGGGACCACTCCCGATTCCGTCAAGGCAAGGGATGGGGTGCGTGGGTGTGCAGGTGTGCGGGTGTTTGGGTGTGTGGGGAACTGGAGGGTCGGTGGGCGGGCGTGCGGAGAGGTTGGTTTTCCACAGGTGGTGGTTGGGGGTGTTCCGGGGTGGGGTGGGGGTGGTTTCCTGGAAATAGGGGGGATCCCACCCACGTGCGTTTCGCCATGCCCTCAATCGACCGACAGTAGGAAAAGACCAAGGAATTGAGGGGTAGGGAGGGGCCGTCATCAGGCCTCTCCCCTACGCCATTCCTGCTGGGGGTCGTTGGTGGCAACGAAAGCGCACCTGCTGCCGCGAAAGGGCGCGGGAGTGTGAGGAAACGGTCAGCGTCCGGTGGGGGGTGAGGGTGCTCGACGAAAAGCGGCACCAAAGGCGGGCGCGCCTGACGGAGGGCGACCAACGCCCGGGGTTCAGGGGTGGCCGGGCTCTGCTGCGTCGGCACCAACGGCAGGCGGAACCTCCAGCCTCGGGCAACACCCCTGGCCCCTACGGTCGGGGCGGGCGACGATGACACCGAAGGCGGG
>NZ_CBDRFA010000144.1:0-4792 GCF_965343085.1 Nocardiopsis synnemataformans
CGGGGTCGTTGCCCACGCCGACCGCAACGCTTCCCACAACATCGCCGCCCGTGGCGAGAGGGTGTGGAACGGGGGGCGTGAGTCACGCGTCCCTGACACCCCATAACGGGGTGTCTGGACGGAGGAGTCCACCCCAGCAGCCAGTTGGGCGCTACCTCCAAGCCCGGCCCTTTGGGGCCGGGTCAAGTTGACGAGAGCCGTGCGTCGGTGTACACGTCGCCCGACTCCATGCCCTGGTAGCCGAAGATGTCGCTGACCGTCACGAAGTGGTAGCCCTGCCGGTGCAGCCCCGCCAGCACGTCCGGAATCGCCTCCACGGAGGTCTCGTGGATGTCGTGGAAGAGCACCACGCTCCCCGGCACGGTGTTGTCCAGGGCCTCCGAGCTGACGTCCTCGCTGTCACGGCTCTTCCAGTCCAGCGTGTCCACGTCCCACAGGACCAGGGGCTGCTCCACCGTCTTGCGCACCGTCCCGTTCAGCGACCCGTAGGGCGGCCGGATGGTCAGCGGGTCCGACCCGGTCACCTCGCGCACGGCCGCGTTGGTGCGCTCGATGTCCTTGCGGATCTCGTCGGCCGACATCTTCGCCAGGTCGTCGTGCTTCCAGGTGTGGTTGCCCAGCTCGTGGCCCTCCTCGGCCATGCGTTCCACCGGTGCGGGGAACTCGTCCACGAGCGAGCCCAGCACGTAGAACGTGGCGTGGGCGTCGTACTCGGCCAGGCTGTCCAGCAACCGGTCGGTGTGCTCGCCGGGTCCGTCGTCGAAGGTCAGCGCCACGCACTTGAGCCGCTGGCAGTCCAGGGTGGGCCCCTGGGCGCTCAGGCCCCCCTCGTCCCCGGAGAGGTCGTCGCCCAGACCGCCCCCGTTCAGAGCCGCCTGCCGGGCCTGGTAACCCAGCTCGGACAGCAGCCCCTCGACGTCGGCGGCCTCCACCGGAACCAGCACCTCGCTGACCCGGCCCGCGCTGGGCACCTCCTCGGGGTCCATCCGCACGGCCAGGCCGCCCGCCGTGCTGAAGGCCAGGTCACCCAGCGGCGAGCCCTCCCAGCGCTCGGCGGCCTCCCGGGCCCGGTCGGGCTCGGACAGGTCGAGCGGCTCAGGCGTCGCGTCCGTCTCCCCGCTGGATTCCCCGCCGGACCCTCCGCCCGTCTCCCCGTTCGTCGTTCCGTCCTGCCCGTCACCGGACGCGCCGCCCTCCGACGCCGCCCGCTCGCCCGAGGCGACCTCGCCGACCAGCCCGGGCAGCTGGCGCTCGGGCAGGTTGTACCCCTTCTCCAGCATGTCGGCCAGGGCCAGGTGGGCCTGCTCGATCGCCTCCTCGTCCCGGAACAGCGACGTCCAGGGCAGTACCTCCTCGCTGCCCGCGTCGTACCACAGGGTGCTGGCCTCGAAGGTCTCGTCCCCGCCCGTGGAGGCGGTCGCGGTCAGCCGCGCACCCACCACCTCCGGTGAGGCGGCGAGGATGGCCGTGTCCTGGCGCAGTTCGAGGGTCCCGTCCTGCGGCAGGCCCTCCAGGAAGGCGCTCTGGCGCGCGGCCATGGCGGTGTGCGCCTCCACCGTCAGCGGGTGAGCGCCACCCAACCGCGGGTAGCGGTAGCTCACCGCGCTGTCGCCGGTGGTCACCGACACGGTGCGCGACTCCATCCCCGCCAGGTCGTCGGGCGAGGAGCGGACCGGCTCGACGTAGGGCAGCTCCTGTTCCGCGGCATGGCAGCCGGGGACCAGGAGCAGACCCACGGCCGCGCTGACGGAGAGTTTGCGTCGTAGTGAGGTGACAGCCACGAGGGGGACCATATCCGAGCCTCTCACCTCAGCGTGAATCGCCTCGCAGGCGTCCGCGCACTCCGAGTGGCCGGCGCGCGCTCACGCTCCGTGCGCGCGCCCAGGCCGACGCACCGGCTTTCGGGCTCCCCGCTCTCACGGACTCGCGCCGCCCGAAACCCCACTCGGCGGGCCGTCAGCCCCGCGCGGACTCCTCGGACTCCTCGGGCTCCGCCGCGTCGGCGGCCACCGCCGCCACGATCCGCCGGACCTGCGCCAGGACCGCGGCGTTCTCCCGCGGGGAGGCCACCTTGGGCAGGTGCACGTGCCCGGCCGCGATCCGCCGCCCCGCCCGGTCCCGCAGCAGCGTGTTGCGGTAGGCGATCTCGTTGGACAGGTAGTCCCCGCCACCCCCACGGCGCGCCGCCGACCCCTCCGTGGGGCCGTCCGGGCGCACCACCGTCCCACGGCCGTCCGGCGCGGCCTCGGCCACCTCGGTGTTGACCACCACCGGGTAGGGCTCCTCGCGCGCCGCCGCCAGGATCCGCTCGTGGGGCAGCGAGGAGAGCGTCCACTCCGGGGCGTCGGGCCCCGGTACCGGCGCCCGGCCCGTGCGCGACACCCGCAGGTTGTCCTCGCCCCCGCCGCGCCAGACGCCGTTCCACACCTCCAGGTCGAAGCGGCCCGGCCGCCCGCGGCTGAGCGTGACCACCGCGTCCGCGCGCCGGTGCTGCTCCGCCAGCGCCTCCTCCACCAGCCCGGCGTCGAAGTCCGCCCAGCGCACCGGGAACACCGCGGTGCGCACCACGGCCGTGCGCCCGCCCACGGGGAACGTCCACCCGTTCAGGTCCAGCGCCGCCGCGCCGGACGGGTTGGAGCACGCCGGGTCCTCGTCCAGGCGGAAGGGGTCGAAGCCGGTCACGACCACCCGCACCCACCGGTCGCCCGGCGGGAAGTCGAGGTCGGCGATGCCGCGCGAGCCCGTCTCCAGCAGGTGCAGCAGGTCGGCGCGCTCGGCGTCGGAGAGGGCGAAGCCCGGCCGCCAGGAGCGCAGCCGGGCCGAGAGCACCAGCCGCGCCCAGTACAGGGGACGGTCGTCGGAGCCGTCGCGGGCGGCCTCCGTCCACAGTCGGGAGGCGTGCGCGGCGACCGCCTCCCGTGCCTGGGCGAGGTCGGCGCTCGCCCGCAGGCCGGCGCTGAACAGGGGCTCGGCGGCGCCGAAACCGGAGCGGGTCAGGACCAGGCGGGGCTCGGCGAGACCGGCGCGGTCCTCTTCGGGAGTGGTGTGGTGGTGCACGGGGATCGCTGTCTGTCTCAGGGGCGTCGGAGGGCCGCCGGGGAGGGGCCAGCCGAGTCTAACGCCGCCCGCGACCGCCCCGGGGACAGGGAAACCGGTGCGCCCGGCGAACAAGACGCGGGGGCTGGACCGGCGGGGTCGGACTTGGCAAGGTGTGAGGTGACCGCCCGTTCCTCTCAACGGAGAGAGCAGCACATGCCGATTTCCGCCCTCCCCACCACCGCCTCCCTCGCCGACCGCGCGCGGGCCGCTCTGGACCGGTGCCGCGTCGACGCGCCCCAGGAACCGGCCGGGGCCCGCGGCGCGGCGAGGTCGCCCATCACCGGCCAGGACCTCTTCCCCCTGGGCCACGAGTCCGCCGGCGACGTCGAACAAGCCGTCACCACGGCCCAGGAGACCTTCTCCTCCACCTGGCGCGACACCCCCGCCCCGGTGCGCGGCCGGGTCGTCCACAGGCTCGGTGAGCTGCTGCGCGCGCACAAGGCCGACCTGGCCGAGCTGGTGACCATCGAGGCGGGCAAGATCCGCTCCGAGGCCCTGGGCGAGGTCCAGGAGATGATCGACATCTGCGACCTGGCCGTGGGCCTGTCCCGGCAGCTGTACGGACGCACGATGCCCTCCGAGCGGCCCGGCCACCGGCTCATGGAGACCTGGCACCCGCTGGGCGTGGTCGGCGTGATCACCGCCTTCAACTTCCCGGTCGCTGTGTGGTCGTGGAACACGTGCGTGGCCCTGGTGTGCGGCAACACCGTGGTGTGGAAGCCCTCGGAGCTGACCCCGCTCACCGCGCTGGCCTGCCACGGCCTGCTCATGGGCGCGGCGGAGGAGGTCGGCGCGCCCGCCCAGGGCCTGCACCGGGTCGTGCTGGGCGGCCGCGAGATCGGTCAGGCCCTGGCGGAGGACCCCCGGGTGGCCCTGCTGTCGGCCACCGGCTCGACCGCGATGGGCCGCGAGGTGGCGCCCAGGGTGGCCGCCCGCATGGGCCGCTACCTGCTGGAGCTGGGCGGCAACAACGCGGCCGTGGTCGCCCCGTCCGCCGACCTGGACCTGGTGGTGCGCGGCAGCGTCTTCTCCGCCGCGGGCACCGCGGGCCAGCGCTGCACGACGCTGCGCCGCCTCATCGTGCACGAGGAGGTGGTCGAGGAGGTCACCCGGCGGGTCGTGGACGCCTACAAGCAGCTGCGCGACCGCGTCGGCGACCCCTTCGAGGAGTCGACGCTGGTGGGCCCGCTGGTGGGCGAGCGCGGGTACGCCGCGATGCGCTCGGCGCTGGAGCGGGCCGCGGCCGAGGGCGGCGAGGTGCTGGTGGGCGGCGCCCGGGTTCTGGAGGAGGAGGCCGCCGACGCCTACTACGTCGAGCCCGCGGTGGTGCGCATGCCCGGCCAGACCGCCGTCGTGCGGGAGGAGACCTTCGCTCCGGTCCTGTACGTGATGCCCTACCGCACGCTGGAGGAGGCGGTGGAGCTGCACAACGGCGTGCCCCAGGGACTGTCGTCGTCGATCTTCACCCAGGACCAGTCCGAGGCCGAGCGGTTCCTGTCCGCGGCCGGTTCCGACTGCGGGATCGTCAACGTCAACATCGGCACCTCCGGCGCGGAGATCGGTGGCGCCTTCGGCGGTGAGAAGGACACCGGCGGCGGCCGCGAGTCGGGTTCGGACTCCTGGAAGGCCTACATGCGCAGGGCGACCAACACGGTCAACTACGGCGGCGAGCTGCCGCTGGCCCAGGGCGTGA
>NZ_CBDRFA010000145.1:0-4779 GCF_965343085.1 Nocardiopsis synnemataformans
AGTCATCCTTCAACCTCTCGCAGCAAATCCATAATTTTGGCGATCTGCGCTTCCAGGTCACGGTCAATATCATTCAGAGGGCGTGGTGGGGTGTACGTGTAGAACAGCCGCTTGAAAGGAATCTCATAACCGACTTTGGTCTTCTTCATGTCGACCCAGGCGTCAGGCGTGTACGGGGCCACCTCGGCTTCGAAGTACCTATTAATAGTCTCCTCCCGTCCAGTATCAGCGAGCGTGTTGCCGCCGTAAGTGAAAGGGACGCTTTCCGTGTCCCGCTTGGAGGTATCTGGTTCGGGGTTGCCCTTGGCGTCGGTAAAGATCTCCGCCGACTCATCACGTTCGCCCACGGCCCTGGCCAGGTGGCGGTACTGTGCTTTGGTCAGCTTCAGCCCGGCCTTGACGAACTGCTCGAGGGCCGCCTCGGTGAACTTCTCCCGACTCAGGTAGATCTGATCACCCATCGAGGCCAACGCAGTTAGGAACGGTGCAGGGTCAATTCCCTTGCCAAACACCTTGGCCAGCGCAGCGCCATCCAGATTGGCGGCACGGGACGCCGAGAAGTTCAGCCGTAGGGGACGCTCCACGATGACTGTCCAGTACCCAAAGTCGGTGTTCTGCAGGATCTTGGAGTTCTCTGCTTCGGTAAAGGCGTCATAGATCTTTACGATCTGCTCGCGGGCGACCGCGTCGATCTCCTTGCGCTTGGAACCCATGCCTTTGCGCATCCTGATCCACATGTCGGTGGCGTCGATCAGTTGGACCTTGCCACGCCGCTCTGGCTGCTTGGTGTTGTCGAGGATCCAGATGTAGGTGGCGATCCCGGTGTTGAAGAAGATGTCGGTGGGAAGCGCGACGATCGCGTCTACCAGGTCGTTCTCCAGTAGCCACCGGCGGATCTGCGATGGGCCGGATTCCGCGTTGCCGTTGAACAGCGGGGAACCGTTCAGGACGATGCCTGCACGGCCGCCACCTTCATGACTGGGGCGCATTTTATGGGCCAGGTGGGTCAGGAACAGCATCTGGCCGTCGGAGACCGGCGGCAGGCCGGGTGCAAAACGGCCGTTCGGCCCGCCCTTCTTGTGCTCTTCCTTGACGTTCTCCTCCGAGGCCTTCCAGTCCACTCCGTAGGGTGGGTTGGACATGCAGAAGTCAAAGGTCTTGTTGAAGAACCTGTCATGGGCCAAGGTGTCGCCGAGCTTGATGTTGTCGACGTCCTGCCCCTTGCCGATCATATCGGACTTACAGATAGCATAGGATTGGTCGTTGATCTCCTGCCCGTACAGGCGTAGACGGGCCTTCGGATTGCGCTCCAGCAGGCGCTCCTCAGCCACTGAGAGCATGCCGCCTGTGCCGACGGTGGGGTCATAGATCGAGCGGATAACCCCATCCTCGAGCAGGGATTCGTTCTCCTCCGCGTACAGCAGATCAACCATGAGGCGGATCGCATCGCGCGGCGTGTAGTGCTCGCCGGCCTCCTCGTTGGAGGCTTCCGCGAACTTGTAGATCAGATGCTCGTACAGGTCACCCATCGCCGCGTTAGGAACGGTGTCGGGGTGCAGATCGACCTCAGCGAACTTGGAGACGATCAAGTACAGCCGGTTCTTCTCATCGAGCTTGTTGATCTCATCCTTAAAACCGAAGCGCTCGAAGACGTCGATGTTGCCGGAGAAGCGCGAGACGTAGTCGATCAGGTTGGCACGCAGACCCTCGGGGTCTTTGAGCAGTCGCTCGAAGTCGTACTGCGAGGTGTTGTAGAAGGTCAGGCCGGTCTTGAGCTTGACCTGGGCGTTCAAGGCACCGCCGTCGTACTTTTCCGCCAGGGCACGGACTTCGCTGCGGGTAGGCGCGAGCATGCAGTCCAGGCGTCGCAGGATCGTGAACGGGAGGATGATGTCGCCGTACTGGTGCGGCTTGTACACGAATCGCAGCTGGTCAGCGATCAACCAGACGAAGTTACCCAGGGTGCTCAAGTCGGTCCTGCTCTCTGACTACCGGTGGTGTGGGCTCATCATCGCAGAGGCTACCGACGCGTTCGATTGGTTCACTGTTGGTCCATGGTTCCGAGCCTCCAGCACACCTGCTACGGAGCGCTCCGTCACATCTGAGGAGAACCACTTCCGCCCCCAGGAACCTCCCCGTGGGGCGGGTGTCAGAAGGACCTTACGGGCGCGTCAGTCGGGACCATGCGGAGACTGACCTCAACATGATCGGGTCAAAGCGTGTGTGCACGATCGTTGAGCGCCGTCCCGAACACCGCGTCGTACTGCTCGTCTAACACCACCGCTACGGCATCGATGTGCTCAGGGCAAACCTCGCTGACGTAGGCCATCAGGAACTGGCGGGCGGATCGTGCGGCCTGGTCCCCTTCGCCCGCCACAGCGATGCCAACGGAGTAGCCGAGTTCGATCACCAGGTCCCTGGTGTACGTCATTGACTGCTGATCACCGTTGACCTCGCCGTAGGTGATCTCCTCGTCGGCGACGGAACACAATCCTGCAGAGCTGTCGTGGATAAGGTCGCGCTGCTCGTCGGTGAGGGCCTCATACCAGGCGTCGCCCTCCCTCCGTTGTTCGACGAATTCGTGGGTTGTCTCGGGGACGGGACTCGGACTGGGGACAACCGTGTCCGCCTCGGTCACCGTGTCGTCGAGGATGGGCTGCGAACAAGCGGTGAGAGCGAGCAGGAGCACAGCGAACATGGAAGTGAGGGAACGCATAGGAAGCTCCTCGTCGTTGGTTACTGCGGACTGTAGGCCCGCATGGGGAAGCTACGGGTGGGTTCACGGATTGGTGGCCGATTCCAGCCATGGGGGCAACGAAATAGGCTGATCTGCGTCGTAGGCGAACGCGCATGCCTACGCGCTTTCCATCGCCGCTACTCTGCCGCGAATTGCTTTATCACCCTGCACAGCAGAAATACCCACTTGCCGTGATGGCGAGCGGGGTGCAGTTTTGCATTGGTTTGTGCGTCAGGCGACCTGCCCGATAATCTCTGCGAGGTGATCGGTAGCCCGGTCGATATTGCCGATATCGATGACCGCAGACGCCCTCTCTACGACCCTCAGTACCGCTTCGGGCTCTTCTGAACGCCGGGACAGGTCGGCGAAAGTGATGAAGCTATTCGTCACGTTGTTTTGACTCGCAACCCCGCAGCGGTACAGCAGATCGTGCGCAGCACGGTTCAGTTCGGTGGTGTTTGCCGCCAAAGGAAGCCTGTCCATGAGGTGCAGGCGACCATTGCGGTAGCTGTACTTGAACTCGATGGAGGTAGGAATCCCGAACTCGGTGACGTTCACCTGTTTGTTCCGCTCAGGCTTGATGCTTAGGCGGTCGAAGACCTGGTTTATCTTTTGCCGGGACCGGTCGCGGTGTGCCTTCTTGCTAATTGGGGTAACCAGGTCCGGATAGAACCTATTCAAAACTTCTTCCACAGGTTCGCTATCGAAGATAGTGACCATCTGCTCGAGGTAGAAGTTCAGCGGACGCGACCGCTGGAGCTTCTCGATCGCACTCCAGCGATCCTGCCGGACACGCCGGACATAGTACTCAGCCCACCCAAAGTAGATGTCAGCGTCGACTCCCTTCGGAGCTGCCTTAGCGTCGTAGGCGGTACCGTCCCAGCCCTCGAAGCGGAACGCCATGTCGACGCCACTATGGCCCTTGTGACTCACGATTACGCCGACGTTGCGGGGCTCGCGCCGGTAGAGATCGGGGACATGGCGCAGTGCGTGTACCTGCGTGCTCATGCTTGACCTCCTGCTTGCGAGAAGTCCAACGTACCCGGCACCGGTGACAGGCGGGGCATGCTACCAGTTCCATCTAGCAGACGTGTCATATGGTCGCGCCGATGAAGGAGGAAGTCCACCATCGCCCTCTCCTCAGCAGCGTTGACCAGGCCTCGCCTGCGAGCGTCTCCGCTTACGGCCTTGACCGCTCTGTTGTCCACCGTGTAACGCAGCTTGCTGGCAGCCTTGCTGATGGCATCGCGTGGAGGAGGAGCATCTTCGAGGAGAACGGAGAACCCATTTTTGCGTTCTCGTGTGCTCGAGATTCCTCGGGCTCGGTCCTCTTGGATGTCTCCGAACAGTGCTTGCTCGTGGTCGATCAGCCAGATGCCGCCCTTGCGGTCGGACAGCAGGTTCTCCTCTGACCGATCGGTGTTGTGGACCCAGATGTCGAAGACCACCACATTGGCTCGCAGCTCAGAGTCCACACGGAGAAGCTCGTCGGGACTGGCTGGAGGTAGCTCGGTGCCGTTCGAGCGGACGGCGGCGCACACCCAGTGCTTCACACCGTCTTCGTCGATCCAGATGTCTCCGAGGGTGGCAGGCAGACCAAGCAGAAGTGCCAGTCGGTTGCATACGAACTCGTTGACTACGACGTTGGGGTGGTCTCCGTTGTGCTTGACGAGGACCTCTGCGCGCCCCCACCAGGAGTCGGTGGTTCCTTCTCCAGGCCCTCCGCGCTCGACGACCTGCATCCCTGGCACCATGGATCGCCTCATGCTCTATGACGGTAGGGGAAGAAGCTCCTGCACGTACAGGGTTTGGGCCCTTCCCGATGGCCGTTTCCGGACACTGCGCCTCCGTCTGTCGCTGGTGGAGAGGAAAACCCGGTGGGTATACCCGCTACTCGAAGGTGCCCGTTTACGTGCAGCCTGTCCCCTTCCGGGTGTGGTGATTGATGTGACGGCTGTTTTCGTCCCTGCGCGGGGGACTATCTGGCCGCGGTCGGCCAAGGACAGTCCGCCCGGAACCCCGCATCACCACCCGCGTCACTT
>NZ_CBDRFA010000146.1:0-4737 GCF_965343085.1 Nocardiopsis synnemataformans
AAGAGCCTCGGTCGCGGAGCCAACGCTCCGTGACCGAGGCTCTTCCTTTCCCGGTCCCGCCGTCAGATCGCCCGGCGCCCAGCCGCGGACCGGGCCACCCTGGTCGGTCGCGGGCCGACGAAGAACCCGGCGAGGCGATGGCCCACGCCGTCGCCACCCTGGAGTTCCTCCAGAATTCCCCGCACACCCAGATCACCACCCAACCAGCTGATCAAAGGCAAAACCATGAACCGCACTCAATGCTGGATCTTGCAAGACGCTGCGGGCCATCACTACACCCAGTCCCGGGTGACCGAGGTCGTGAAGCACTTCCCCACCCAGGAGAGTGCCGCCTCCCACGGTCGCTACTGGGCTCCGACGTTCACCCCGGTGCAGCTGCCGTACCGCTGCTACCTACTGGAATGTGACTGTGATGGTCCCGACGCAGAGAGCTGCGCCTCCGCCGACCACACCGCTGAGAGTGGTTGCCTCAGCCTCATGCATGGCCATGACGAGGACGAGGCCCGCGCGCGGGCGCTGGCCGGTCTCTGGGAGGAGGCCAGCACCGACCGTGAGGGGCGGTCACTCCTGATGTGCGACTCCTGTGCATGACGTTTCTGGACCCCATAGCCCCTGTTCGGCATAGCGGATTCCAACGGTCGTCGCGTTAGTTGGCCGCCTGGAGGGGCTTAGCGAGACGCTCGGCTGGTGTTCCCCAGCCGAGCGGATCGACAAACATGCTCAGGACCTGCAGATAAAGCCACACGAAAGGACCGCTTCGCCATGTACACCACACAGGACGCCCCCGCTGCGCAGCGCAAAACCCTGGTCGACGCCCGCCGCGCCAGTGAGCTGGCGCGCGGAGACCGGGTGCGCATCACCCGCACGACCCCGTACGGGACCTCGGTGAGGACCGGCCAGATCGTCTCCGACATCACCCACGGCGGCTTCATATTCGCCGAGGACGGAGCGGGAACAGGGGCCATAGTCACCGACGAGACCTTCGCTGAGTACCTGCGCACAACCTGGAAGGTCGCGGGCAACCAGGTCACCGAGGTGATCACGTAAGCCGCCCCACGGTGCCTGTGTAGATCTACGACGCAAAGGCTGGCCTCTAGCCTCCTTGAGGAGGCCACCCGGTTCGGCCGGTCCTACGTGGTCGAACACGGTATCGACAACGGCGGCGCTCCCTACGTCACCGTCCGCATTGTCTGGAAGCGCGAGGGCCAGGACGTGCCCGTGGAGATCCGCGCGACCTGGCACACCCGCACCACCGGCACCTACCGACTCTCCTCCGCCATCGCCAGGTGGGAGCGCCAGGACTGGCACGACATCAGCATCACCAAAGCCTGCACGCTCGTCGCCGACGGCGCCGAGCTGGAGCCTGCACCCGAGGAAGCGCCCGACCCTGCTCAGGAGTGGGCCCGGGTGTGGGGTGACCCCCAACTGGCTGGAGACCTGGGCGCCAAACTCACCTGCGAGGAGGCAGAGGTGGTGGCGGACCTGCTGGCCACGCTCGGGATGCCGCGCCAGGCGTTGGCGTGGCTGGTTGAGCACGCCCAAGACGACGACGAGGACGACGCCCACTGGGACCTGCGTCAGCAGTACCCCAACGGCTACCAGTAACCCACCAATCACCCTCGAGAGAAAGGACACCCCCATGCGCACCAACCGCCTCAGCCCCGCCCGCTTCGTTGCCCTCTACAAACTCGCCGTTACCCCCGGCCCGATCGGCGTCTACGACAAGCGCACCGTCGCCTACCTGCTCGACGTCAAGTTGATCGAATGGGGCTCGAAGGGCCGGTACTACGACCTCTACCGCGCCACCCCCAAGGGGGTCGCGGCCGCCCGCGAGCACCTGACCTGGCTTGCTGACCGCGAGGCCAACGGGAGGGACTACCGCCACGGCGACGAGATGTACTACCAGATCACCCCTGGCGTGTACCGGAAGAAGCTGGACGACGCCCAGGCGGAGCGCGCCGAGACCAACGAGGAGTCCACCAACGAGCAGGCCGGCCCGACCCACGACGGTGAGTGGGGGGTGTTCAACGACGAAGGGTGCACCTTCGTAGGCTCCCGCACCGAGGTGGAGGCCCAGGCCGCCAAGGACCGCGCCGAGGATGACGGCTATTACGCCGAGCTGATCAGCGTCCACCCGATCTGCCCCGAGCACGAGGAGCAGCCCAAGAACGCATGCGAGGAGTGCCTGACGGACGCCGAGTCCGACAACGACCAGGACGACGCCGAGGAAGAGCAGGACACCTCCGCCCCCGTCGAGAAGCGCGAATTCGCCGTGATCAACACCAGTCGAGGCGACATCCGCGTGCACGACGCCACCTGCGCCGACGTCACCCGCGACCGCAAGCGCTACGGCTTCGCCCCCGAGATCATCCACGCCGCCGACCAGTGCACGATCGTCGCCGAGTTCATGTCCGACTTCGTGAACGAGGGAGAGAACCCCCGGGACCTTGACGGCGACTTCGTGTGGCTGCCCTGCTGCGGAGACCTTCCGTGGGAGGCCCCCACCAGCCAGGAGACCGAGTTGACCCCGCCCCCGGCGGAGGGCCGCGTCATCGCCCACCAGGGCGCCACACGCGGCACCGACCCCGAGCACGTCAACAACCCCGCCGCCCGCGCCGCCATCACCACCCTGACCAACGCCGGGTTCGCCCCCGTCACCGTGAACGGCGAGTTCGCCCCCACCCCCGGGGACGGTACGACCGGGTTCTACGCAGAGGTCCGCTACGCCGACACCGCCGACGAGATCGTGTACGTCCACGACGTCCTTGACGGGAAGCTGACGTGGCGCCGTGACACGGACTCCCAGCTGAACGCCTACACCAAGGCACTCGCGGACGCCGGGTGGTCCATCCCCACCGGCACCGCCCGGGTTGTGCGTGCCCTGCCCCCGGTCGAGCCCGCCCCCGCTGAGCCGAGCATCGTCTTCGAGCTGGGCAAGAACCGGATCGGCGGCGTCCATCAGCGCAGGTGGAGCATCGGTGGCCGTCCGTCCCGCGACCGCGCGGAGGCACGCAACATCCTCACCGACCACTACGGGTGGGACGTGCAGGACGCCGAGCAGGCCCTAGAGGACAGTGCCCGCACGGCCGCCGTCAACCAGGAGGCCGCCCCGGCCCCGTTGTCGCGCCGGACCCGTGGCACCCGCATTGAGGACGCCATCACCCGCCACCACGGCGTGGACCCCGACCACGCCCGCACCATCGCCGCTGCGCTCGGCACTGCCGGGTTCAACGCCCTCCAGTCGGCCGACGAGGACGGGTACCTCACCGCCGGACACCCCGCGTCCCTGGCGTCCCTGGCTGGCAAGGAGCTGGTGGAACTCGCCGAGCACCCGGCGGCCGGTGGCGGCCCCCGCACCTACCAGATCACCGCCCTGGGCCGGGTGGTCGCCCGCATGAAGGCCGCCGCGCTAGCCAACCCCACCCCGAAGAAGCACCGCCCCCACCGCATCCACATCAAGTCCACCGACACCCCGACCGGCCGCACCTACACGGCCACCTGCCGGGACTGCGACCACCAGGCGGGCCCCTACGACATCCGCGCGATCGCGGAGCACGAGGCGGCCAACCACCGGTCCGCGACCGGCCGGGCCGCATGACAACGGCGGGACCGGTCTCAGTCGCCGTGAGACCGGTCCCGCCACCCCACCACCCTAGCCAGAAAGGACCCGCCGTGTTCCAGCCGTACCAGCTCCGCCCCGACACCACCCAAGCCATCCATGTCACGCGTGACAACCACCAGGAGGTGGCCGACTGGATCGCCGCGAACATCGCCGACGACGAGGGGGTGCGCGTCATCGCCCCCGCCCCGGAGGGCGAGGCCCGCCCCCGGGACGGCAAGGGGTACGCCCGCATCACCTTCACCGCCGCCCGCGCCACCAAGTGGACCAACCGGGTGACCGTGCCCATCCCCGGCGTGCTGGCCGCTCGCCGCACCCCGGACGGGCCGATCTACACCGGCCACCACACCGACATGTTCGACGCCCAGTGGGAGCCCGCCCCCGAGTAACCCCACCCCGATCTGAAAGGAACCGCTGTGTTCCGCGCCTACGACCTCCGCCCCCGCCCCACTGTGGAAGCCATCCACGTCACCCCCACCAACTACCGTGAGGTCGCCGCCTACCTGGAAAACCAGGGACTCCAGGTCACCGTCGAGACCCCCCGCGACGATTACGCCCCCCACCTGTACGTCACCGCTCCCGTGGGCGACGGCCGGACCTTAAGGTTCTACCTGTCCGGCCGGGACACCCTCGTGCGTTACAGCCCTGACCAATACGGCGTCCGCCAGACCGACATGTTCGACGCCGACCACCAGCTGACCGAACCCATCGTCGGCACCACCCCCGACCACACCGACACGCCCCGGGTCGTCGCGGCCATCCAGGTCCTCGAAGAAGCCGCATGCCCCCTGGTCGTGCTGGCCGGACCGTGGAAGGACTCCCGGCCCGCGCACAACGTGGACGTGGCCGGACTCATCGTCCTGCCGCTCCTCGGCGGCCGGGTGCGCGTGGAGTGGACGAACACCCCCGACGCCCCCATGGGGCTCCCGAACCCGGTCACGGAGCTGGAAGACGCCGCCGAGGTGTTCGCTGCCGCTGGGTACCGGGTGAGCCGCCGCGACGGCTACCTGGCCGCGGCCCCACCCCAGTAACCCCACCCCTGAGGGTCCACCCGCCCCCCGGGGGGCGGGTCCCCCACCCCTGTCCCTGTCACGCGTGACCGTCCCGCGTGACACCCG
>NZ_CBDRFA010000147.1:0-4714 GCF_965343085.1 Nocardiopsis synnemataformans
TGCGTGCGCGGTTGATGTCCTCGGCGCGGCGCGGTGGTGCGATGGCGGCCGTTGGTGCGACCGAGGAGCGTGTCACCGAGGTCATTGACGCTCTGGGAGTGGCTGGTGTTGTGGGTGTGGCGGCGGTCAACGCTCCGGATGCGGTGGTGGTCTCGGGTGATACTGAGGCCGTTGAGCGGGTGGTTGCCGAACTCGCGGGGGCGGGGTGCAGGACGCGGCGGTTGACGGTCAGTCACGCGTTCCACTCCCACCACATGGACGCGGTGCTGAAGGAGTTCGCCGAGGAGATTTCCGGGCTGGGCTACGCCGAGCCCTCGATCCCGGTCGTCTCGAACGTGACCGGCCGCGTCGCCGAGACCGGGGAGCTGACCGATTCCGGGTACTGGGCTCGTCATATCCGTGACGCCGTTCGTTACGCCGACGGAATCCGTGGTCTACAGGAGCGCGGGGTCTCCGCCTTCGTCGAGATCGGCCCCGACAGCGCGCTTATCTCCCATATCGACGCCACGCTGAACCGTTCGGAACAGGGGCAGAGCATCCCCGTGGTGGTCTCCGCCCAGCGGCGCGACCGCTCGGAGACCGTCGCCCTGGTCACTGCGCTGGCCGCCGCCCACACCGGCGGCCTCGGCCTGGACTGGAAGAAGGTGTTCGAGGACCTCACACCCCGGAAGGTGGCCCTGCCCACCTACGCCTTCCGACACCAGCACTACTGGCCCGAGCCGTCCCGACAGCCGTCCGTGGTCTCCGACGATCCTGGCAACACGGTGGACTCCGTGTTCTGGGAGGCGGTCGAGGGGCGGGACGCGAAGGCCCTGGCCGCGGAGTTGGGGGTCAACGGTGAGGTCCAGTCCTCACTGGACACCGTCCTGCCCGCCCTGTCGGAGTGGCGCCAGCGTCAGCGGGAGCAATCCACGGTTCAGGGCTGGCGCTACGACATCACGTGGAAGCGGTGCTCCGATCCGGGACCGGTACACCTGGACGGGGCCTGGATCCTCCTCACCTCCGACAACGCCGATGACGAGGAGTCCACGGCCGTCGCCGACGCACTGGTGAGGAACGGCGCCCGGATACTGCCCGTCGCCCTCACCCCGGAGCAGGCCGCCGACCCCGCGGCCCTGGCCGAGCGCCTGCGCAGCGTGTTGGCCGGGTCCGCCGACACCGACGCGCAGCAGGGCCTGTCCGCGGCCGGAGTCGTGTCACTGCTGGGAATGGACGAGGGAGCGCTCCCGGGGTACCCGGATGTCCCGATCGGGCTGGGCGGCACGATCACGCTCTGGAAGGCCCTGGCTGACTCGGGTGTGGATGCCCCGGTGTGGGTGGTGACGCGGGGGGCGGTGTCGACGGGTTCCGCTGATGTGTTGGACAGTCCGGTTCAGGCTCTGGTGTGGGGTCTGGGCCGTGTCGCGGCGCTGGAGTATCCGGAGCGGTGGGGTGGTCTGGTGGATCTTCCCGCGCGGCCGGATGGGCGGGCGCTGGACCGGCTGTGCGCGGTTGTGTCTGGTCTTGATGGTGAGGATCAGGTGGCGGTGCGGGCTTCGGGTGTGCACGTGCGTCGTCTGGTGCGGGCTTCTCGTCCCGCGCCCGGTGCGGTGTGGCGTTCGCGTGATACCGCGTTGATCACTGGTGGCACGGGTGGTCTGGGTGCGCGTCTGGCGCGGTGGCTGGTGGCCAACGGGACCGGTCACGTCGTGCTGGCCAGTCGGCGGGGGCCGGAGGCTCCCGGGGCCGAGGAGTTGCGAGCCGAACTCGAAGGGTTGGGGGCCCGGGTGACGATCGCTGCGTGCGACGCGGCCGATCGGGAGGCGTTGGCCGGGCTGATCGAGCGCGTCGACACCCCGGAGTCGCCGTTGCGCACCGTCGCCCACACCGCGGGCGTCATGCACGAGTCGACCCTGGTCGAGCAGATCTCCCTCGACGAGGTCGCGAAGGTGTCCGCGGGCAAGGTGACCGGTGCGCAGAACCTGGTCGACCTGCTCAACCCGGGCTCCCTGGACGCCTTCATCCTCTACGCCTCGGTGTCCGGGGTCTGGGGTGTGGGGACGCAGGGCGCCTACGCTGCGGCCAACGCCTACCTCGACGCGCTGGCCCACCACTGCCGCGACCGCGGGATACCGGCCACGTCCATCGCCTGGGGTCCCTGGGACGAAGGCGGGATGATCGCCGACACGGAGTCCGCCGAGGTGATCCTCCAGCGGCAGGGCATCCCGCCCATGGCGCCCGAACCGGCCCTGAGCGCGTTGCACCAGGCCCTCGGCGCCGGCGACACGTTCTCGGCGGTCGCCGACCTGGACTGGGAGCTCTTCGCGCCGACCTTCACCCTCACGCGCCCGAGTGCCCTTCTCCGGGACCTTCCCGACGCCTCCCGGAACTTCTTCGACGATGACCCCGCACCAGTGGACACCGAGCACTCGGAACTCACCCAGAGGTTGGGCGGAATGTCCGAGAGCGACCGGCGTGAGGCCTTGCTCGACCTCGTGGTGACCTACGCCGCCGCTGTCCTGGGCCATGCCTCGGCCGAGACCGTTCCGGTCGACCAACCGTTCCAGCAGCTGGGATTCGACTCCCTCATCGCGGTCGAGTTCCGAAACCACCTCACCAACGCGACCGGGCTCCACCTGCCGGCCACGCTGGTCTTCGACCACCCCACTCCGACGGCGGTGGTCGACCACCTGGACACGGAACTGTTCTCCGGCACGGAGGAAGCCCCGACGCTCGGTGACGGAGACGCGGAAACGCGCCGTCTCCTCGCCTCCATCCCGATGGCCAAGCTACGGAGCGCAGGTCTCCTGGAGTCGCTCCTGCAACTGGCCGACTCCTCCGGTGAACCGGCGGGGGCGGGCGAGGAGGAAATGGAGGCGATCAGGTCCGCGGACATCGACACCCTCGTGAAGAGGGCGCTCCCCGGAACCGATCTGTGACGCGCCTGGAATTCGAAACGTGGAGTTCATGATGGAAAAGCCCTCCGACAAGATCGTCGAAGCCCTCCGCGCGTCCCTCCTGGAGAACGAGCGGCTGCGCAACCAGAACCACCAGCTCATCCAGACCTCCGAGGAACCCGTCGCCATCGTGGGAATGGGGTGCCGTTATCCGGGCGGAGTGAACTCTCCGGACGAGCTGTGGAAACTCGTCTCCGAAGGCGTGGACGCGGTGACGGAGTTCCCGACCTCACGTGGCTGGGACACGGAAAAGCTGTACGATCCCGACGCCAAGCGGCCGGGGACCACTTACACGCGGGAGGGCGGCTTCCTCCACGAGGCCGACCGCTTCGACGCCGCCTTCTTCGGTGTCAACCCGCGTGAGGCGTTGGCGATGGACCCGCAGCAGCGGTTGCTGCTGGAGACCTCGTGGGAGGCCCTCGAACACGCTGGAATCGATCCCACCTCGCTCAGGGGATCAGCCGTCGGAGTCTTCGTCGGAGCCAACCGGCAGGAGTACGGGCCCTCTTATCGGGAAGCCACGGACGAACTGGCCGGTTACCTGGTGACCGGTGTCTCCACAGCCGTCGCGTCCGGCCGTATCGCCTACACGTTCGGCTTCGAGGGACCCGCGCTCACGGTCGACACCGCCTGTTCGTCGTCATTGGTGGCGCCGCACCTCGCGATCCATGCGCTGCGCAGGGGAGAGTGCGAAATGGCGCTGGCCGGCGGCGTCGCGGTCATGGCGACCCCGGCCGGTTTCACCGAGTTCAGCCGCCAGAACGGGCTCGCGCGCGATGGCCGGTGCAAGGCGTTCGCGGCCGGTGCTGACGGCATGGGAATCGCCGAAGGCGCGGGTGTCGTCGTGCTGGAGCGACTTTCCGTCGCGCGTCGCAAGGGACACCGTGTTCTGGCGGTGGTCCGGGGTTCCGCGGTGAACCAGGACGGGGCGAGCAACGGGTTGACGGCTCCCAACGGTCCGTCCCAGCAGCGGGTGATCCGGGCGGCTCTGGCGAACGCCGGTCTGGTTCCCGGGGACGTGGACGCGGTGGAGGCGCACGGGACCGGGACGAGTCTGGGCGACCCGATCGAGGCGCAGGCACTGCTGACGACCTACGGGAAGGACCGCTCCGAGGCCCAACCGCTGTGGCTGGGGTCGGTCAAGTCCAACATCGGACATGCCCAGACAGCGGCGGGCGTCGCGGGTGTGATCAAGATGGTCCAGGCGATGCGGCACGGGGTGTTGCCCCGGACTCTGCACGTGGACGAGCCCACTCCTGAGGTGGACTGGGAGTCCGGTGCGGTGTCCCTGTTGACCGATGCCCGTCCCTGGCCTGACAGCGGGCGTCCGCGCAGGGTGGGAGTGTCCGCCTTCGGGATCAGCGGTACCAACGCCCACCTCATCCTTGAACAGGCACAGGATCCTGATGAGGGGCAACGCGAGGATTCCGAGACCACGCCAGCGACGGGCGCTGTCGAGGCGCCTGTCGTAGTCCCGTGGGTGGTGTCGGGTGGTTCGGGTGAGGCGCTGCGTGCGCAGGCGGGTCGGTTGGCCGAGCACGTGCGCGCGAACCCGGACCTGGACCCGGTGGATGTGGGCTTCTCGTTGGCGACCACGCGCGCCCACCATGCGCATCGGGCGGTGGTGACGGGGGCCACGCGGGAGGAACTGCTGGCTGGTCTGGACGTCCTGGCCGGTGGTGATGCGGCGGCTGGTGTGGTGGTGGGGGAGTCCCATCGTGCCGCCAGGACCGTGTTGGTGTTTCCGGGTCAGGGGTCGCAGTGGGTCGGGATGGGGC
>NZ_CBDRFA010000148.1:0-4582 GCF_965343085.1 Nocardiopsis synnemataformans
CCCATGCCTAGCAGCTCCGGATGACAGACGGGGATTCGGGAGCCCTCCGGGGCACGGCCTCCACCAGCACCCGACCTCGGTCAGGGAACAAGACCGACAAGACGACGGGGGGACTCGTTCTCCTCCCCGTCCAGGTCCTCCGTGATCACCAGGGCGCCAGGGGCGAGAAGCATGGATTCCGGCGGGGGAGCCAGCGCCGGGACAACACCCCGTGATCCGTCGTTGTCCGGTCGCCTCTGCACTTCGACCCCCAGATCGATGACGCGCGATTCCCCGCTGTCCCAATCAGTAACCACCAGCTGTGCTGGGTTCCACGACAGCTTGTCCGTATTTCTCTCGTTGACGTCGAGCCATGCGATTGATTCCTCCAGCGCCACAGTGAAGCTGCCGTACGAGCGGTCCAGGGGTTCCGAAGCGGGAACGGTTACGGAGTGTTGGACTTCGCCGGACAGGTCGGAATAGGAGTACTCGTGCTCGTACTCCCTCTCCTCAAGCTCCTCGAGACTTCCGGACCCTCCCCCCTCGGAGGTGCTGCGCACGCTCACGACGGCTTCCTCAAGGATTCCGAACGCTGTGTCATCCCGACCGGTGAAGAAATCCGTGTCCGTGAGAGTCTCTCCGGTCACCGGATCCAGCAACCATTCTTCGTAGTAGCTACTTCCTATGGCGGCTGCCGCAACCACACCTGACTCAGGTTCGACTGCGACATCAAACGGTGTAAGGTCGATGGCTGCGTTCACTTCGAGTTCATGCCGCCATAGCTCAGACCCGGTTTCGATGTCAATCCCGATCAGAGCAAGCGTGTGATCCTTAACCCCACTCAAACCCCCAGGCTCCAGAACACTCTCGTCCACAAAGCTGCTGGAAACTATCAGCACACCCCTGGAGACCATAGAACTTCTTGCAACGAAATATCTTTCTTCGTCCCCGCCACTCTGGCCTGGAGATGCAGACCAGAGCTCTTCATCGTTGCCCAACCCCAGGGAGACAACCTCCCCCCCTCCTGGTTCATGATCTCGGTAGATAATCCGAGAATCGTTGGACAACACACCTAGTTTTTCGTTCCCTGGCGTGTATGAGGAAGACCCAGAGCCGTCGAAGGGCATGCGGGCAAATTCTACGACCTGACTCCCCTTGACATCTCCGGTGGAAGCATCAAGGAGTACGACCTCATGAACAGGAGGGGGTTCCTCCTCACCCTCGGGTTCTTCTTCGTGGGCGCTGTACGACACAGCGACGGTTTCCCCGTCCGGGGTGACATTCATGCTTGTCGCCTTCTCACCCAGGCGCCGGTACCTCCACAGCTCTTCCCCAGTTTCTCCGTTCACCCCGATCACCCCGTCGGAGACGTACACGGACAACCCATAGGACATGGGGCTAACGTGCCTGATGCTTGTTTCCTCCGGCGAACTCCACGTCCAACCCACAGAGCTCACGTTCGCAGGGTTCTCCAGGACAGAAGCGGGTTCGGTGAGGGTGACATGATCAACCTCAGGCTCTCCCCAGCCAGGAAAGACGGAACACGAGACTAGCAGAGGAAGAGCAAGAAACGCAAGGACCGGACTTCTCTTATCCATTACCATAATACCGTTCACCCCGAGACGCCCATGGCGCCTTCCATCGCATCCGAAAAGCTTTCGAAATGTGAGTCCATGTCGAAACCCCCCGAGGAAATCGGGGCATCCTGACCCCGGACCTCTTTCCATGCCTCATCCCGGAGAGATCGACTTTCCTCGTGCCCCAACCCCCACCCACTCCAATCCCTGATGAAGTCTCCATCGCCATCGATCATTTCAGCAGGGATGCGACCACCTCCCCCATTTGTTGAGTCATAGAACGCCCCGAGAGCGACATCCCGGATAGTTGCATCGAGCATGGGAGAAATATTGTTGTACATCTGCTGCTCATCTGGCAGGTCCATCGCACTGGGGTCCAGCGTTTCTTCCTTGAAAAACTCTTTCAGGAAGGCCTTGATCGGCTCAGCGACAAGCGGCTCAGGGATCCCAGCCGCCATCATGTCAATCCCGTAACCCATGGATGTGTTCTGACTCATAATCGCGTCATCATGGCTCTCAAAACGAGTATGTACGGCGTCGGCCATACCGAACCCCACCAGGTTCCACAAAAACCCTGTAGCCCTGGCCGACTCCTGATCTTTCGCTGATTCTGGATTGGTGAAGTAATCGTACACACTGTCCTGGGTGTAGTCATGAGCAGCTTCAAAAATGCGTCCCATAGATTCACCGTCCCCGGAAATCAGGCTCGTGAACTCCCTGCGGTCACCCAGGCCTATCACCAACCCCTGACTCGAGTTGTAACTGGTTTCCATATCACCATTCATGCTCTGCCCACCATCCATGACGACCGGGCTGGCGAACGTCTCAATATAGGTTTCGAATATTCCAGCGAAACTATCCGATATCTCCGGGTTCAGGAGTCCCATCGGCGCGTTTCTCCAAGTGAACTCCTCTCCGTCCGGCCCCTCACCCACCACGTCGTACTCGGTGCTGCTGAGCTCCTCCTGGGCCTCCGGGTCGGTGATGATGTTGATCAGGCCCTCGAATGCCCGGTCAGCCCGCTCCTTGATCGCGTCGTCGCCCGAACCGCCGTCCTCGGCGATCCAGTCCGTCAGTCCTCTGACGGCTTCGCCGCCGTGGTCCCAGTCATGGCTGAATAGGGCCGCGACCAGTGCTGCTTCGTCGGTCCCGGCCTGGCTCCCGGGACCGACGAACTCCACCGGGTGCCGGTAGCTCTCTCCGTCGGGGTACTCACCGGTAAGGATCGTGTAGTTGGCGTCCGTGTTCTGCGTGGCGAACTCCAGCATGGTCCGCAGGGTCTCCTCTGCGGCTCCACCGGTGTCCGTGCTCTCAACGGCGCCCGCGACGGTACCGATCGCATGAGCTGACAGTTCCGTGCCACCCTGGATCGGATGACCGGTCTCTTCCTTCGTCGTCTGGTTGGCGCTTTCGAACATCTCCGTCAGCGTCTCGAAGTCCCCTGCCCAGTCAGGCGAGTAACCGTTGCTCAACCCCGACGTGGGACTGTGCATCCTCGGACCCTCGATCGTGTCCCTGACCACCTCGGGCAGGTTCTCGTAGTCGCCGCCCATGCGTTCGTCGGAGGCGGCGAGGACGGAACCACCGATCACGGCCAACAACTGGTCCCGCTGTTCCTGTGACAGGTGCTCGCTGTCACGAATGGCTTCGATCGAGTTGAAGAACTCGTGCTCCTGCGCGTCAAGGTTGGAACCCGAGGTCGTCCCCTGGCCGCTTGACTCCGTCGCGTCCGCGTCGTTCAGGTGAGCGTTCAGATCGTTCAGGATCTCCAACTCACGTTCGGTGAACTGGCCACCGTTCTCCTGTTTGCGCGCGACGTATGCCATGAAGGCGTTCATCAGTGCGAGGTTCTCGTCAAGCCGCTCCAGAGCCGCCTCGTCGCCTTCCGCAGCGAGCTGGATGGTCTCGCCTATCTCGGAACCGTCCATGCCGGGCGGAACCGCGAAGTAGTCCTCGTCCCCCGTGACGACATACAGAATCCCACCGGGAACATCACCCAGGTGCCCTGCTTCGGTGAGGGTGCGAATGTGCTCGGGGGTTGGGCCGTCCGCCAGCATGTCGGACACTACTGCGGCCTGCTCCTCCAGCGAGCCCCATGCCTCGTCAGCCTGCGGCTGGTATTTATCGACCGAGGCCTGCTTCTCGGAGTCGGTCTCCGCTCCGGCTATGTCATGCCTGAAGTTCTCTTCGATCTCCTCGGCCCGGTTGTTGTAGTTCTGGACTGCCACGCGGTACGTCGAGATAACCCCCACAGCGTGGATACAGGCTGTCAGAGCGCTGCTCCACGCCTCTTCATTCTCGTCCACCGCCGCCCTGATGTCCTCGGACACCAACTCGGAGAACTCCGTCGCGGTCGTGTTGGCCACGGCGTTGTAGCTGGCGGATTTCCCACAGATGTTCGAGTACATTTCGTCGAACCTCTGCTGTTGGCTCTGCAACAGATGGACGCTGACGTCGCACTCTTTGATAGATATCTGGTAGTTTTCATCGGCCATGGACGCGTCTTTCAGTTATGGTGGGGGTGGGGGAGAAAAGGCTAGAACTCTTATCCGTTGACCGCGCGTTCGAGGATGGGGGCACTCGACGTTGAGCGATATTCCCATGCGGCCTCAGTGTCGGTACGTTCGCCCTCTGAAGCCGCTGCCTGGATGTTCGTGGCGAGGGTCCGAGCATGCCCCTGGACATCCTGCATGTGCGTCTCCTGCTCGGTTCCGAAGGAACCCCATCCCGTCACGCCCGGCGCATGGGCCATGGTCGTCTCGACGTCTTCCACGGCTTCGGTCCAGTCGTCAGCGAGATCGCGGAGTCTGGAGGCGGCGGTGAGGGATGCGTCTCCGCCCGCATAGGCCTCAGTAGCGTTCATACCGACTGCCATGATCTCTCCTGCACTTCGTTCTGCATTGACCTCGCATGCAGCAGGCCGACGGTCGCGGACGCCGTTGGCCCTGCCATGGTCGGCACTGTCTACGTGCACACCCGAGCAGAAACGGTGGGTAATGTCCCGAATGCCGGATGTCGACGACACT
>NZ_CBDRFA010000149.1:0-4380 GCF_965343085.1 Nocardiopsis synnemataformans
CCCGTCCGGGGTGTCCATGTCCGGGACGGTGTCTATGTTGTTCTCCTCCGTACGGCCGAACTTCTCCTTGCTGCCGCTGAGGATGGCGCTCGTGTCCTGCGCGGCGATGACCAGGAAACCCAGGTACTCGTCGATGGAGGTCCTGAGCACACCCAGGGACTGGTCCATGTCGTCGGCGAACTTGTCGCCCTTGCCCCAGATGGGGTCCAGGGCCGCCAGTTCGCTGCTCAACCACTGCTGGAGCTCACGGGCGTACTCGGCCGCGTCGTTGACGCTCCAGCTGTTCCTGTCCATGCCGTCGAAGTCGGCGAAGAAGCCGTCGCCGCGGTCCGTCATGTCCGTCTCCTCTCTCGCTCCTCAGCCACGGGTGTGGCGCGGGACGCCTACTGCCGCGGGTTCTCGGAGGGGATGCCCAGCCGGTCGAGCAGCTTGAACGGGTCGAGGTCGCCGCTCATGACCTCCTCCGCGCTCGCCACGTCCGGCATGAAGGGGCTGTAGGCCTTCGAGACGCGCTCGGCCATCTGGCTCCGCGCCTTGTTGACCACCTCGGTGATGGCGGCGGCCAGCTCGGTGGGGGCCATGTCCCGGTAGGCCTGGGTGTGGAACTTCAGCTCAACCAGTTCCCCCGTCGCGTTCACCTTCGCGCCCACGAGCCTGTTCTTGGCCACGACCTCTTCTGTTGCCGCCTCCAGGTTTGCGCTTGCGTCCGCCAGCAGGCCCATCGTCTTGTGAAGCTGTGCCAGTTCCTCTTCCATCTGGCGTTGCATCTGCGAGCTCATGCCGGGATGCTCCCTTCTTGCTCTGACCGGGGACGGGGCGTCCCAGTGCGGATTTCTGCGCGTCGGCCGTGGTCCCCCAGACCTTCTCGTCCTCGGAGAGCCAGGTGGAGCGCTGGCGGTCGCGGTTGTTGTCACCGCCGCCGCCCATACCGCCGCCCATGCCGCCCATCATGGGCGGCATCATCGGCATGCCGCCCATGCCGCCGGCTCCGGTGCCCGCGCCTCCGGTGCCCGCGCCGGGCTGGCCGCCCAGACCTCCCACGCCGCCGAGCCCGCCGGCGCTGCCGGGGGTGCCCGGTCCGCCGGAGGTCCCCGGGGGTCCGCCCGCCGGGTACTGGGTGCCGTCGGGGTTGGCGAACAGGGAGGAGCGGTCGGAGCTGTCCGGTGATCCCGGTCCGTCGCTGGAGTAGGGGCTGGGGCCGAGGCCGCCGTAGTTGAGGCCGACGTCGTCGGGGGTCAGCGGCGGCGGCAGGGCGTCCGGGGGCTCCTGTCCCGGACCTGTGTAGTCGCTCGTGATCGGCTCCCCGGTCTCGGGGTTGATCGGATAGGGCTGACCGGTCATGGGGTCGATGACGTAGGGCTCGCCGGTGATCGGGTTGATCGGCGCGTCGCTGTCCGTCCCGGGTCCGTTGAGGCCCAGGTCCTCCGGCAGCGGTGGCGGCTGTACCCCGTAGTCGTAGTCGTCGGAGGTGCCGGGGCCGTTGAGGCCGAGGTCGGGCGGGGGCGTCTGCGTCCCGTAGCCGTAGCCGTAGTCGGTCGGCAGGCCGGTGGTCGGGTCGATGCCGACCGGCTGCCCGGTGACGGGGTCGATGGGCAGGACCTGGCCGGTCTCGGGGGCGTAGTTGATGGGGAGTTCGGTGTCGGGGTTGAAGGGCAGCCCGGTCTCGGGGTCGATGGGGAAGGGCTCGCCGGTCTCGGGGTTGAGCGGGAGCCCCGTCGCCGGGTCGAACTCCAGGGAGCTGCCGGTCTCCCCGATGGGGATCGGTTCGCCGGTGACGGGGTCGATGGGCAGGACCTGGCCGGTCTGGGGGTCGAAGTTGATGGGCAGGCCGGTGTCGGGGTTGAAGGGCAGCCCGGTCTCGGGGTCGATGGGGAAGGGCTCGCCGGTCTCGGGGTTGAGCGGGAGCCCCGTTGCCGGATCGCGCTCCAGGGAACCGTTGTAACCCCCTGGGCCGCGACCGCTTCCCGGGCCGTTGAGGCCGAGGTTCGGCGGAGGGGGCGGCGGGACGAAGGGCCCGTTCATGCCGGGATCGTTTCCGCCGCTGCCGGTGCCGGGCCCGTTGAGCCCGAGGTCGTTCGGGGGCGGCGGGGGAGGCGTCACAGTGCCGCCGAGTCCTTCGGGGCCGCCGAGCCCCTGGAGGCCGCCGGTGCCGGGCCCGTTGAGGCCGAGGTGCGGCGTGGGGGGCGGCGGGCCGCCGAGACCCTCGGGGCCGCCGGTGCCGGGCCCGTTGAGCCCGAGGTTCGGAGGTGGCGGCGGCGGGGGCAGGATCTCGTGGTTCTCGGGGCCGCCGTCGCTGGTACCAGGGCCGTTGTACGGAAGCTGCGGGGGCGGTGGTGGAGGCGGGGGCGGAGGCGGGGGCGGGCCGCCTCCCTCGTTGTCGAAGTCCCAGTCACCGAAGGGGTTCTCGATCTTCCAGTCGCCGAACGGGTTCTCCCAGTCGCCGAAGGGATTGTCGCCACCGGGACCGTCGCCACCGGGGCCGGGACCGGGGGTCTCGGGGGTCGGCGGCGCGAGCGGAGCGGGATCTGTGATGGTCGGCACGGTGTCATAGGCCTGTGTGTAGGTGTGGGCCATGATGTCGCGCACGTGGTTGGCGATCTCGTAGACGCTCTGGTAGTGGTTCCGGAACCTCTGGTAGAGCACGCCGTTGATGTTGTCCTGGGTCGGCTGGTCGCCGGGGATCCCGGTCAGTTTGTCCCCGCCGGTCTCCTCGGGGTAGGCGATCGTGACATGGAACTGGCCCCGGTCCGGATTGAACTCCTCCGTCCCCGCGGAGGTGTGGAAGTACCAGTCGTCGAGTACTTCCTGGACGAGCCCTCCCCTCGTGGTGAGGGCCTCCTCCACCACGTGGGCGAGAGCACTGTTGACAGCCACCAGAACCAGCTTGACCCGCTCCAACTCCGCCTTGAACTCGGGGAGCTGCATGTAGACCGTGGTCATCCGGTACGCCATGTCCTGGAGGCGGTACTTGTACGCCGCCGCGGCCGAGCCCTGCATGGCTCCGTCCGGGGCGTCGATCTCCTGCCAGAGTTTGTTCAGGAGGCCGCCGCCCTCACCGTCGATGTAGGGGGCCAGCGTCTCGTGCAGGTCGCCCAGGCTGTCGATGGTGTCCTGCAACCGTGTGAGGTCCCAGTTGGCGGACACCAGCTGGTTGTTCCCGTAGTCGGCGAGGTGCGCCAGATTGCTCAGCTGCTGTCGGAACGTGTCCTGGGGAGGAGGGGTGTCGTCCTCGTGCAGTCCCTCCTTGCCGTCGCTGAGGGTTTTCTGTCCCCACAGGTGCTTCTGCATGGTGTAGCCGGCGTAGTCGATGCCGTAGGTCTCATAAGGGATGCTGCTACCGCCGTACGTGGACATGTACGCCGTGTAGTACTCCCTGTAACTCCACCAGCGGTCCATCTCGTGGCCGCCGTAATTCCAGGAGAAGCCGCCGATCCCGCTTGTCTCGTGGAAGTGGTAGCGCCCGTCCGCGACCCAGGGATCCGCGGTGACCGTGTCGATACCGACCATCGGCGGGTAAGTGCTGTCCTTGCCGCCAGCGAAGATGTTCATGAGCTCGTGCAGCGGCTTGTCCGGAAGGTCTTCGTACTCTCTTCGCTCTTCTGGTTCTTCTGGCATTGTCCCCTCCCCCTGTGGATCGCGCCTCGGGACTAGGCTTCGCTGCTGTCCTCGTCCTGGTCATTACCGGAACCGCTTCCAGAACCGCTTCCAGAACCGCTCTGGCCCGAATAGATCAGGCGGTGGACCTCCTGGGCGGTGAGGTTCTGCTCATCCTCGAGATTGGCGAAGATGATGAGGCTCTCCGAGAGCTTGTTCTCGATTTCGATCAGTTCCTGGTTCAGGCCGTTGATGAACTCGTAGATCCCGCCCATGGAGCTGTCGATCTTGCTGGTGAGCTGTCCGGCCTGGGGAAGGATTCCGGAGTCCCCGAGCCTTTGGTAGCCGCTTTCGCCTACGCCGTCGTACACGGCGAGATCGGTGACCAGTTTGTTGAGGTCCTTCTGGAGGGGCTCCACGATGCTCGTGCGGAAAGCCGTGATCTTGTCGAGGTCGATCCGGGTGCCCTTGTCACCCTTGTCGCCTGAGCCTGTGCCCTCGTCACCGCCTCCGGTGTCCCCAGTGCCGTCTTCGTCTTCGCCACCGGTGTCGTCTTCGCCGTCCTCGTCCTCGTCTTCGCCGTCTTCGTCCTCGTCCTCGCCGTCTTCGTCCTCGCCGTCTTCGTCTTCGCCACCGGTGTCATCTTCGCCGTCTTCGTCGCCCCCGGCGCTGTCCTCCTCGTCTCCGGGGCCGGTTTCCTCGTCTTCGTCCCCGGGGTCGTCACCGCTGCTGTCTTCCTCGTTGCCGGGGCCTGGGGCCACGCGGGAGAACTCTCTGTCGCCCTCC
>NZ_CBDRFA010000150.1:0-4107 GCF_965343085.1 Nocardiopsis synnemataformans
CCGCGCCTGGCCGAGCGGCTCTGCGCGCGCTACCGCGACCCCGCGAGCGGCGTGCGGGTGGTGCGGGCCGACTTCACCCGGGTGCGCCCGCCGCGGGGTGAGTTCCACCTGGTGGGCAACATCCCCTACGCGCGCACTGCGGACATCGTGCGCTGGTGCCTGGACGCGCGGGGTCTGGCCTCGGCCACGCTCGTCACCCAGCTGGAGTACGCGCGCAAGCGCACCGGCGGGTTCGGTCGGTGGAGCCGGTTGACCGTGCTGACCTGGCCGGAGTGGTCGTGGTCGCTGGCCGGGCGGATCGACCGGCAGCGGTTCCGGCCGGTGCCGCGGGTGGATTCGGGCATCCTGGTGCTGCGCAGGCGCCGGACGCCCCTGGTGGACCCGGGGCGGATGGGCGGCTACCGGCGCCTGGTGGAGCTGGGCTTCGGGGGCGCGGGCGGGTCGCTGGGGGCGTCGCTGCGCCGCGCCCACCCCGCCCGGCGGGTGGACCGGGCGCTGGCCCGCGCCCAGGTCGCGGCGGGTACCCCCGTCGGGCACGTGGACCCGGGGCAGTGGCTGGAGGTCTTCCGGGCGCTGGAGGACTGAGGCCGCGCGTCACGCGGCCGCCACGCGCACGCCCGTCCGTGTCGGGCGGACGGGCGTCCGGCGCGGGTGCGTTCCGGCCCAGTCTGGGCGCATGCGCGCCCCTCTTCTCCCCCTGTCCCTCGCCCTCGTCCTGCCCGTGCTCGGTTGCGCGGCGCAGGAGTCGTCGCGGGCCTTCGACGAGTCGTACCGCGTCACCCACACGGTGCCGGACCTGGGACGGGTACTCGGTTTCGGCGAGTTCGAGACCGTGTGCGAGGCGGGGGGCCGAGACGGCGAGGAGATGGTGTTCACCGGGCAGGACGCGCAGCCGCGCCCCGGGGATCGCGGTGGCGAGCCGTCGGCCCCGGTCCAGGGGCAGCCAGGTGTCCTCCTCGCCCCACACCACCGGCACCGGCAGGTCGTCGAGGTCGGCGTAGGAGTCCTCGACCTCGGCGGTGTCACGCTCGTCGGCCTGAGGCGGGAGGATCCAGCAGACCATGCATGGAACCACTGGTGGTTGACGCTTCATTGCCCGGGCAGCCCCGAAGGCTCAACATCCTGACAGGTCCTGTCCGACCCCGTGACCCTTGGCTATCGGGCCACTGCGAAATGTGGCACACGTCGGCAGGGAAGTGACTGGCTTAGCCAGTCAAGCCGGGAGCGCCTTCACTGTGGAAGGACAGGACACGCGCAGGACGGCGAAGCACTCCCCGGGCACGGTGACGGTGGTCCCCCCGGTCTTGGGCTCACCGTTGGCGAGCAGGAGTTCGCGCGGGGCCGCGTCCAGCTCCACCCCGGCGCCGTCGGCGTCCAGGTTGCACACCACCCGCAGGCTTCCCCGGACCAGGACGAGCTGGCGTCCGCCGCCGCTGACCTCGACCGCGAAGCGGTCCAGGCGCGGGTCGGACAGCTCCGGCTCCACGCGCCGCAGGGCGATGAGCGCCCGGTAGGTGTCCAGGACCAGCCCGTGCGGTTCGCGTCCGGGCTGGGACCAGTCCAGGACCGCGCCGTCGCGGGTGGCCGGGTCCATGGGGTCGGGGACCTCCTCCTCGGCCCACCCCAGGGCGGCGAACTCGCGACGGCGGCCCTCGCGCACACCCCTGACCAGGTCGGGGTCGGTGAAGGAGGCGAAGAACGGCCAGGGCGTGGTGGCCGCCCACTCCTCCCCCATGAAGATCATGGGGGTGTAGGGGGAGCAGAGCACCAGTGCGGCGCCGCAGGCGAGCAGGCCCGGGGAGAGGTGTTCGCCCATGCGGTCGCCCCGCGCCCGGTTGCCGATCTGGTCGTGGGTGCTCAGGTAGGCCAGGAAGCGGCTGCCGGGGACGCGCGCGGTGTCCACGGGCGCGCCGTGGGTGCGTCCGCGGAAGCTGGATCGGGTGCCCGCGTGCCAGAACACGCGGGTGAGCGCGGCGGGCAGCGCCCCGGGGTCGGCGAAGTCGGCGTAGTAGCCGTGGGTCTCCCCGGTGAGGGCGACGTGCAGGGCGTGGTGGAGGTCGTCGGACCACTGGGCGGTCATGCCCAGGCCGCCCGCCTCGCAGGGCAGGACGGTGCGGGGGTCGTTGCGGTCGGACTCGGCGACGAGGGACAGCGGTCGGCCCAGGGCGGCGGCGAGGGCGTCGACCTCCTCGGCGAGTTCGGCCAGCAGCGGGGTGGCGCGGTCGTCGCGCAGGGCGTGCACGGCGTCCAGGCGCAGTCCGTCCAGGTGGTAGTGGCGCAGCCAGTCCAGGGCGTTGTCCAGGACCGTGCGGCGGACCGGGTCGGAGTCGGGCCCGTCCAGGTTGAGGGAGGGACCCCAGGCGTTCTCACCGGAGAAGTAGGGGCCGAAGCGGGGCATGTAGGCGCCCGAGGGGCCGAGGTGGTTGTAGACCACGTCCAGCAGGACGGCCAGGCCGCGGCGGTGGCAGGCGTCGACGAGGGTCTTGAGGGCGTCGGGGCCGCCGTAGGGGTCGTGGACGGCCGCCCACAGGACCCCGTCGTAGCCCCAGCCGTGGGTGCCGTCGAAGGCGTTGACCGGCAGGAGTTCGACGTGGGTGACGCCGAGGCCGACCAGGTGGTCGAGGCGGTCGGCGACGGCGGCGAAGGTGCCCTGGGGGGTGAAGGTGCCCACGTGGAGTTCGTAGACGACGGCGCCCGCGAGGGGGCGTCCGGTCCAGGCGGCGTCGGTCCAGGCGAAGGCGGCGTGGTCGTGGACGCGGCTGGGTCCGTGGACGCCGTGGGGCTGGTGGAGTGAGCGGGGGTCGGGCAGGGGCTGGGGGTCGTCGTCCAGGAGGTAGGCGTACTCGGTGCCGGGCCCGGCTTCCTCGACCCGGACGCGCCACCAGCCGTCGTCGTCGAGCCGCATGGCGACGTCGCGCTCCACTGTGCCGTCGCGCTCTACTGTGCCACCGCGCTCCGCCGTGCCGTACAGGCGCAGGCGGACGCGTTCGCGGTGGGGCGCCCACACGGCGAAGTCGCCGCGGACGCCGACCCCCGGAACGGCGGGGGCGGCGAGGGCGTCGGACGTGGTCGGGGTGGTCTGGGCTTCGCTCACGGAGGGTGGTCTACCCGGCTCCCGCGTCCGTCACCCGCGGCTGTCGGTGTTGCCCCGACCCGCCCGTTTCGCTCAGCGGCGCGGGCGGTAGGCGTGCAGGCGCACCGACGCCGTGACGGCCGTCGGCTCGGGCAGGGCGGCGATGCGGGCGCGCAGGTCCTCGGCGCCGACGTGGCGGGCGCTGGGCCCCATGCCGACGACGGTCGCGGCGTCGGCGTGGTCCAGGTCCATGGTGAAGCGCAGGTCCTCGGTCCCGGCGGGGGCGAAGTGCCCGTGCAACGAGTCGGCGAGGCGCTCGTCCTTGCGCGGGTCCACCTCCAGCAGGCCCAGCGGCCCGCGCAGTTCGGCGAGGTGGTCGGCGGCGGGGGCGAGGACCAGCAACACACCGTCGGCACGCAGGACGCGGTGGAACTCGGCGGCGTTGCGCGGCGCGAACACGTTGAGCAGGGCGTCCGCGGAGCCGTCGCGCAGCGGCAGGCCCCGCCAGGCGTCGGCGGTCACGGCGCCGCCGCGCTCGTGCGCCCTGGCCGCCCTGCGGGCGGCGAACTTGGAGGCGTCGGCGGTCAGCCCCACGGCTTCGGGCAGGGCCTCCAGCACGCGGGTCAGGTGGTGCCCGGTCCCGCCGCCGATGTCGGCGACCAGCGGCGCGGGCGCGGTGAGCTCGCGGGCCAGGGCGGCGGCCAGCGCGGCGGAGATCGGGTCGTGGTGCCCCGCCTCCTGGAACCGGAGGCGGTCGGCGACCATCTCCCGGCTGTCGCCCGTCCCGGGCGGCGTGGCCCCGGTGAGCAGGCTCGCGTACCCCTCCCGCGCCACGTTGAAGCTGTGCCCGGCGCCGCAGGAGAGCCCGCGTTCGCCCTGGTCGAGCCCGCGCCCGCAGGAGGGGCAGGCCAGGGCCGCCGCGACGGCCGCGGGCATGCGGAGTCGGGGGCCGGTGGTGTGTGGGGTGTTCGTGCGCGCCATGATCGCGGCAAGCCTACCCGCGCTCCGGAGAGGCCGGGGGGTTGCGACGACCC
>NZ_CBDRFA010000151.1:0-4076 GCF_965343085.1 Nocardiopsis synnemataformans
TAGGCGACGGGGGTCTCAGCGGTGATCGGTTGGCCTTCGACGTCCGGTGGCAACGTCGGTCAGTGGCTCGGTGAAGACTCGAGATCACGGCGTACGTACACGAGCATCCAAAGGGTTGCGGGTATGAGGCCTCCAAGAGAGTCGAGGCTGGTCTCCGCTGAGGTCAATCCCGGATCGACTTCGTCGATCAGAGAGACGGAAAAGGTAGGGGAACCCGTCGTCGGGTCACCGGTGACCGCGGTGGCGCCGACGACGCTGGCCCCCGGGCCGATGTCGCCGTGACGGGGCCGGGGCGCGGCTCCACGCGGGCCTCAGTGACGATCGCGGACGGCCAAGTCCGGATTGACCAGCGCGTAGCCACCCGCGGTCGCTTGATCATGGGCCGCCCAGTCGGCTGTGCCGAGCGACGGGGTGATGTCTGGGTTCACTGCCGCACGGACGTTCGCCAGGGTCGCGTCGGCGGGGCCGGCGGCGGTCATCGGAGGCGCTCGAGCCGGGTGAGAGGAACCTGCTTGAGGCTCTGCGGATAGTCGTTGCCGTTGAGGAGCTCGTCGTAGACGTCCTGGTCCATCGAGTAGAGGGCCGCGTCCGGGTGGAGGGACACCAGGGTCTCGGCGTGGAGGTTTTCCGGCTTGCCGGACCTGAGAAGTGCGCCGTCGGTGTAGAGGGCGTTGAACCATTCGCTGGCGATGATGGTGATCTGAGGCATCAGTTGCCGTTCCTTACTCTCTCCTGGTGCGGGTATGGATATGCGTCCGGGCTGGCGAGGGGATCCATGCGAGCACGTGGTACGGATCGGGCCGGATGGTAGGTGCCGGGGTGCATCCCGAGGTTCGTCACGAGGATCTGCAGGACGACCGTCATCTCGTGGTGGATACGTTCGAGCTGTTCGATCTGAGCGTCCGAGAGGATGTGTCGCCGTCCTCGTCGACGCCGGGCTCGATACCGAGGATCTCGGCCAGGTCGAGATGGACGTTGCTGTTGCCGTAAGGGCGCTTGGGGTCGACCTCGGGCGCTCCGAACTCGGTCCAGGCGTCGTACCCGATGTGCGTCCGGCGCAGCAGCGCGAGGTACTGATCGGTGACGGTGAACCTGGTCGTGAAATGGACGTTACGTGGGAGGGGTTCCGGCATGATGGTCTCTCTTCTCTGACCCGCGGGCACGGAGACCTTCGCCATGAGCACTCGCTGCATTGCCCAGACGCGTACTCCGGTATCCCAGTCCGGCCGCAGAGTCACGTGCCGTCCGCGCCTCTTGCTCTCCCCTGGTGCCGGGCAGCCAACACGTGGCGGCGCTCGGTGTCACAGAGGGTCTTCAGTGCGTTGAAGGCGTGCTTCCTAGACGGCACGTCCGTGCTTAGCCGGGAGACGAAACAGGACGTGGTGTCGAAGTTCGACAGGAATCCGAGCTGGCCGGTGAACATGGGGGTCGGCATCGTGGTCCTCCTGGTGGTTGCGCGCCGTGGCGCTCGCGGGGATCGAACCCGCGACCTCTCGTGCGTCGCCCTGCGCCGGGCCTGTCGCCTGGGTCTGCCCTCCCGGTGGTCGCGATGCGGAGTCGAACCGCGGGCAGTCAGAACGCCGAGTGCTCTACCGCTGAGCTAGAGCGCCGAAGTGATGGTCATGCATCGAAATGGTGGCGGCCCCAGACGGACTCGAGTCGCTCGCACCGCAGTCGCGGCGCGTCCTCATGCGGTAGTTCGGCACGAGGTCCTGCATCGCTCGTCCAGGAAGCGGTGAAGATCTTCTTCGGGGAAACCCCGGCGAGGCTGTGCCGAGCCCTGCCGAACGCCGGCGGGATCGTTCCTCCGGGCTGCACAGGTGGCGGTGAACAGGCCCCAAGTCCAGGTGCCGTTACACCGAGCGTAGAGGACCTCGCGTGCGTCGGGCTTGGCCGCGACGGCCGCATCGACCCCCGTCTGTGCGGTGCTGCGCTGGCCCATATGTGGTCGGACCTGGTGTTTTCCTTCAGACGAAGATCTGGGTACCGCGCACGATCTCGATGGTCGGGATTCTCAGGCGGTGGCCGCCGACGGGGTAGGCGGGGTGGTCGGAGGCGACGACGATGCAGTCCCACGAGCCGGAGTGGCGCTTGCGCGGCCGTGGCTCGCGCTGGCGGCCAACGGCCGGTTTGGTCTCGGCGTGGAACTGGAAGGGCACTACGACGACGCGGTATTCACTCTCTCCGGTAGCCCTCCAGGGCAGCTCGATGAGCAGGTCCTGGGGCCACTCGAGGATGGTCACGGGCAGCGTCGACAGCGCATGGGCCTTCGAGCCGACCGCGGCGGAGGCCAGACGCTCGCGCTCCTGTTCTGCGGTCTCGGTGAAAGGACGGGTGAATGCCATGGTGATCAGTGCTCCTTGTCGGCCTTCTGCTGGGGTCGGTTGTTCCGGCGGGCCTTCGTCGAGACGGCTTCGACCTCGTCGCCGGACTTGGCGATGCGCGTGGTTATGACGGCCTCCCGGGGGTGATGACGTCTTTACGAAGAAGCTCCCGAACTCGGCTGCGCCGAGCCTGATGAGCATGGGAAGTGCGGTGACAAGCCTCGGATTCGTAAGCCACCCGCACCGTGTCCTCCATGGGCCCCAGGAATCGGGGGCGTCTCCACTGTCGACCTCGCCGTGGCTGTCGACAACCGCCATGATCACGAACTCCCCGTCGCCGGTATCACGGAAGGCGTCCAAGGTAGCCGCAGACGTGAGCGTGGGGAATAAGCCGATGCCAGCTCGGGTGGTGGGCCGCCAAGGGTCATCAACGGTCAGAGCGCGGTCGGCTACGGTCTTGTCGAGACCGCGGGACTCTTCGTTCCAGGCCATGAGCGGGCATGGTCATGGATGGCCCCGGTCTCGTCAACGATGGGCCCACCGCTGCCACGAATGGCTCGCTCTCGGCCATCCCCGACCAGCGATGCGTGGCTCGGTCACAGCCGGGCCCATCGTGGTCATGCGCGGCAGGATTGTGGCCCCGGCACTGCGCCCACCGCCGGGCTGCCTCAGCCCGGCGGTGGTGCCGTCGGTGAACACGGTCAGGTACACCGCGTTGCGAAGATGGGCGATGCCACAGTCAGCAATCAGCTCACTGGCAGATCGGGCATGGGCTGAACCTACCCACGCCCAACTTGCTCATTCTGCGGTCACAGGCGCTGCCGCACGTCCACCGTCAGATCCCCGGTGCTAACGACGGTGAACCCGGCCGCGCTTAGGGCCCGGGCCCACTCCTGCACCACCTCGGGCGCACCGGCCTCGGCGCCGTCGCGGTGGTGCGTCACCCGCACGTGCTCGGTGTTCAGTCGGTGCAGCCGGTACCCGTCCCCCACGGGCAGCCATGGCCCGTCGGCCTCCTGGGACAACTGCACTGGCCGGTGTCCGGCAGCTGCCAGTGCCTGGGCGGCCTGCGCCACGTCCGCGTCACGGTCGTGGTCACTGTCGTAGGCCCACCGCGTCCAGGTGGACCCGGTGCGCGAGCGCTCCGCGCGCGCGGCGTGCACCTCCTTGGCGCGCTCGATGCCCGCCTCGGTCAGCGCGTACCAGCGCAGCGACGGCCGGTAGACCACCAGGCCGCCGCTACGCAGGGCCCGGTGCACCTGCGGGGCGATGTAGGTGCCCAGGGTCGCCGGGCCGCCCTCGCGCTTGGCGGCCGTGAGCGCGTCGACTAGGGCGTCGTCCATGTCCTCGGTCAACGCCTCCTCTTCACCCTGGGGCTCGGGGGGCTCGCCCGCGCCGGGCGTGTCCTGGCTCAGGGGCGACCGGTCCGGCTCCGAAACCAGGTGTTCGGCCACCACTCGGCGCAGCCCCACCATGCCCTCCCTCCGGGTCGGCACTCCGTTGTTGCTGTCGGGGAAGGGGTCGTGGTCGCTGCCCTCCACGTCCCACCGGCGGCCGGTGCGTACCAGGCTTGCGATCCATTCCACGCCGGGCCACCGCTCCCGGTCGAGGATGGTGTCCAGCACCTCGCGTGGGTCGGCGTCGGGGTCGGGAATGTACAGGGCGTCGACCCGTCCGGCCTGGATCACGTAGGACACGTGCTCGGGGGCGCGGGGCCGGGGCGTGGGTGGAGTGTTGGTCGTCACGGGGGCG
>NZ_CBDRFA010000152.1:0-3481 GCF_965343085.1 Nocardiopsis synnemataformans
GGGGGGATGGGTGGCCGGTGTTGGTTCCCGCGGACCGCCTCTGAGAACTCTCGGTGTCGTCAGGACGAGGATCCTGGTGGTGTGAGTGGTGTTGGGGTGTGCGGTTGGTGTTTTGATTTGTGAATAGTGTGCGCGAGCATCTTATTATCTGTAGTGGCCAAGTGATAGTGGCACACGGTGGATGCCTTGGCACCAGGCGCCGATGAAGGACGTGGGAGGCCGCGATAGGCCACGGGGAGCTGTCAACCGAGCTGTGATCCGTGGGTGTCCGAATGGGGAAACCTAGCCCGAGTTGTGTCGGGTTGCCGCCACCTGAATGTATAGGGTGGTTGGTGGTGACGCGGGGAAGTGAAACATCTCAGTACCCGTAGGAAGAGTAAACAACAGTGATTCTCCTAGTAGTGGTGAGCGAACGGGGAAGAGGCTAAACCGTAGGCGTGTGATAGACGACAGTCGTTGCGTGTGCGGGGTTGTGGGGCGCATCTTTTCAGGTCTGTCGGCCTGGAGCGTTGATGTCGGTGGTAGTTGAAGCCGTTGGGAAGCGGCACCGTAGTGGGTGAGAGTCCCGTAGGCGAAGTTACCGGCTAGATGTTGGTGTGTTCCCGAGTAGCGCGGAGCCCGTGAAAGTCCGTGTGAATCTGGCAGGACCACCTGCTAAGCCAAAATACGTCCTGGTGACCGATAGTGCACTAGTACCGTGAGGGAAAGGTGAAAAGTGCCCCGGTGAGGGGTCGTGAAATAGTACCTGAAACCGTGTGCTGTCAAGCCGTCAGAGCTGAGCTTTGTGTTTGGTGATGGCGTGCCTTTTGAAGAATGAGCCTGCGAGTCATGGTGTGTGGCGAGGTTAACCCGGGTGGGGTAGCCGTAGGGAAACCGAGTCTGAATAGGGCGATTGAGTCGCATGCTGTGGACCCGAAGCGGAGTGATCTACCCATGTCCAGGGTGAAGCGGGGGTAAGACCTCGTGGAGGCCCGAACCCACCAGGGTTGAAAACCTGGGGGATGAGGTGTGGGTAGGGGTGAAAGGCCAATCAAACTCCGTGATAGCTGGTTCTCCCCGAAATGCATTTAGGTGCAGCGTCACGTGTTTCTTGCTGGAGGTAGAGCTACTGTTTGGCTGATGGGCCCGACAAGGTTACTGACGTCAGACAAACTCCGAATGCCGGTGAAGTGAAGCGTGGCAGTGAGACTGCGGGGGATAAGCTTCGTAGTCGAGAGGGAAACAGCCCAGATCATCAGCTAAGGCCCCTAAGCGTGTGCTAAGTGGGAAAGGTTGTGGAGTTGCTGAGACAACCAGGAGGTTGGCTTAGAAGCAGCCATCCTTTAAAGAGTGCGTAATAGCTCACTGGTCAAGTGGTTCTGCGCCGATAATGTAGCGGGGCTAAAGCACACCGCCGAAGCTGTGAAGCTCAGGACTTGTTCCTGGGTTGGTAGGGGAGCGTCGTGCGTCCGGTGAAGCTGCCGAGTGATCGTGTGGTGGAGGGCGTGCGAGTGAGAATGCAGGCATGAGTAGCGATAGCAGCGTGAGAAACGTTGCCGCCGATTGACTAAGGGTTCCTGGGGCAGGTTAATCCGCCCAGGGTGAGTCTGGACCTAAGGCGAGGCCGACAGGCGTAGTCGATGGATAACGGGTTGATATTCCCGTACCCGTGCACGAGCGTCCAGTGCTGAATCAGGTGATGCTAACCACGCTGGTGGTCTTGGGTCCCTTCGGGGAGCTGTGACTTACTGGTCTGGGAACCGAGCTTGTAGTAGGTAAGTGATGGGGTGACGCAGGAGGGTAGCTCTACCCGGCGGTGGTTGTCCGGGGGTAAGCGTGTAGGCCGGTGTGTTGGCAAATCCGCACACCATGGTGGCTGAGACGTGATGCCGAGCCGTTTTTGGTGAAGTGAGTGATCCCATGCTGTCGAGAAAAGCCTCTAGCGAGTTCGTGTGTGGCCAGTACCCTAAACCGACGCAGGTGGTCAGGTAGAGAATACCGAGGCGTTCGGGTGAACCATGGTTAAGGAACTCGGCAAATTGTCCCCGTAACTTTGGGAGAAGGGGAGCCCTGTCTGGTGAAGGATTTTGCATCTGGAGCTGGGTGGGGTCGCAGATAGCGGGGGGAAGCGACTGTTTATTAAAAACACAGGTCCGTGCGAAGTCGTAAGACGCTGTATACGGACTGACGCCTGCCCGGTGCTGGAACGTTAAGAGGACTGGTTAGCGGGGTTCGCCTTGCGAAGCTGGGAATCTAAGCGCCAGTAAACGGCGGTGGTAACTATAACCATCCTAAGGTAGCGAAATTCCTTGTCGGGTAAGTTCCGACCTGCACGAATGGCGTAACGACTTCCCCACTGTCTCAACCATGGGCCCGGTGAAATTGCACTACGAGTAAAGATGCTCGTTTCGCGCAGCAGGACGGAAAGACCCCGGGACCTTCACTATAGCTTGACATTGGTGTTTGGGATGGTTTGTGTAGGATAGGTGGGAGCCGGTGAAGCTGTCACGCTAGTGGCGGTGGAGGCGTTGGTGAAATACCACTCTGACTGTTTCGGGCATCTAACTTTGGACCGTGATCCGGTTCGGGGACAGTGTCTGGTGGGTAGTTTAACTGGGGCGGTTGCCTCCCAAAGAGTAACGGAGGCGCCCAAAGGTTCCCTCAGCCTGGTTGGTAATCAGGTGTTGAGTGTAAGTGCACAAGGGAGCTTGACTGTGAGACGGACGTGTCGAGCAGGAGCGAAAGCTGGGACTAGTGATCCGGCACCGGCGTGTGGAAGCGGTGTCGCTCAACGGCTAAAAGGTACCCCGGGGATAACAGGCTGATCTTCCCCAAGAGTCCATATCGACGGGATGGTTTGGCACCTCGATGTCGGCTCGTCGCATCCTGGGGCTGGAGTTGGTCCCAAGGGTTGGGCTGTTCGCCCATTAAAGCGGCACGCGAGCTGGGTTTAGAACGTCGTGAGACAGTTCGGTCCCTATCCGCTGTGCGCGTTGGAGACTTGAGAAGGGCTGTCCCTAGTACGAGAGGACCGGGACGGACGAACCTCTGGTGTGCCAGTTGTCCTGCCAAGGGCATGGCTGGTTGGCTACGTTCGGGAGGGATAACCGCTGAAAGCATCTAAGCGGGAAGCTTGCTTTGAGATGAGGTCTCCTGCCTCCTTGAGGGGGTAAGGCTCCCTATAGACGATGGGGTTGATAGGCCGGGTGTGGAAGCCTTGTGAGGGGTGGAGCTGACCGGTACTAATAGGCCGAGGGCTTGTCCGCTGCAGATAATTGGATGTTCGCGCACACTTTTCATGGATTTCCGCCGTGGATGACTCCCCTGTGTGGGTTGAGTTGTTTGGGGTGGTGTGGTTTCCGTGGTGGTTATTGCTGGAGGGTCACACCCGGTCTCTTTCCGAACCCGGTCGTTAAGTCTCTTTGCGCTGATGGTACTGCCCTGTGGTGGGGTGGGAGAGTAGGTCGCTGCCACGGTTTTTTGTGGGTGGGGGATCGCCTTG
>NZ_CBDRFA010000153.1:0-3389 GCF_965343085.1 Nocardiopsis synnemataformans
CCCCTGGAGGGCTTGGGCCCCGTCCAGTTCCCAGCGGTGCGCGCCGTCCGGCCGGTCGAGCCACAACAGGTGTTCCCCGCTGGCCGCCACGGTGAGGCCGTACCGGCCGATCCCCGGGCGACCGGCGCCGTCCCAGTCGCGGAGCAACCCGCTGAAGGCACCCCAGGCGGAGTCGCCGTGCTCGGAGACGACGGTCCTTCCCCGCTCGTCGATCTCGGCCCGCACCCACGCCCCCGAGACGGCGTCGAGCACGCAGTGGACCTCGCTCCCGTCCCGGTGCTGGACCACACGGAGTCCTGACGGCACCAGCAGGGACAGCAGGAACTCGGACATGGCGTGGTCGTCCAGGCCGGGAACCCCGTCCACCCGGCACACGCGGTCGGGTTCGCCCGCGGTGGCGGACAGCACCCGCGCCACCGTCGGCTGGCCCGGCGCCGACGGGGACCGCAGCCGCATGAACCCGGCGGAGTCGGGCAGGAAACGCCCGCTCGCGGAGCCGTCCCCGCCCTTGCGCAGCCGGGCCAGCCCCAGGCCCACGTTGGCCAGGATCACGCCGCCCCCGGCTAGTTGATCCAGCCACGCGGCCGGGACGCGGCCCAATCCGCACGTGGCCAGGATGCGGTCGTAAGGGGCATTGGGCTCGTACCCCCGAGCACCGTCCGCAACGGCGACGGTGGGGCCGTAACCGGCGGCGGCCAGGGCCACGCGGGCCTGCTCGACCAGCGCCTCGTCCCGGTCCACCGACGTCACCAGTGCCGACCCGAGCCGCTCGCTCAGCAGGGAGGCGTTGTATCCGGTCCCCGTGCCCACCTCCAGAACCCTCATGCCGTCCTCCACCTTCAGACTCTCCAGCATCAGGGCCATCAGCGAGGGTTCGGTGGAGGAGCTGACGGCCAGGCCCTCGGGCGAGAAGCGGGTGATGAGGGTGGCGTCGCTGTAGACCGCCTCCAGCCAGCCGGGGGTCCGGTCGGTGTAGGACACCCTGCCCTCCGGGGTGCGCACGTGGAAGGCCGGGACGAACAGGTGGCGCGGCACCGTGGCGAAGGCGTGCCGCCACGGGGAGGAGCGGATGCTGCCGCTGGCCTCCAGTTCCCGCGCCAGCCGGTCCGCGTGCCCGGCCTGCTCCGACCCCGGTCCGGACGTGTGTGAGCGTGTCATGCGCTGCTTTCTCTCAGGTGATCGGCGATCGCGGCGGTGATGGGCTGCCCCGTGGCGAGCTGTAGCCATCCCCACTGCCCGTTCGGGTTGAGTTCGAGGAACACCCACCGGCCGCCGGGGGTGACGACGAAGTCGAGCGCTCCGTAGGCGAGCTGGAAGCCGGACATCAGCCGGTGGACCGCCCGGCCGACGTCCGCCGGTGCTTCGACCGCCCGGTAGGAGAGGTTGCGGTAGTCCGACCGCCAGTCGGTGCGGGCCTTCTGGCCATGGGCGTCGATACGCGTGGCGAAGAGGCGCTGCCCGATCACGGTGAGCCGGACCTCGTACGCCTTGTCCACACATTCCTGGAAGAGGTGTGCCGTCCGCGCCACACCCGAAGTGATCTCGTCGGGAGTGACCAGCGTGGTGTACAGGGCGCTTGCGCGAACCGGTGCGCCAGTGGTGTCGGGTCCTCCCGTCATCGCCTTGTAGACGGTTCTTCCCCGTGCCCCGGCGAAGAGCTGGGCAGTGTCGGCGCTGTTGGTGACCAGGCTTTCCGGAACGGTCAGGCCCGCACGCGCGGCCGCGACGAGTTGGCGGGGTTTGTGCGCGGCGGCCCTGTTGAGGTCGGGGTGGTTCACCCACGGACGGTCGAGTGCGGCCAGAACCCCGCCGAAACCGGCCGCCGCCTCGCGTACGGACCAGCTTCCCTCCCCGTGGTCCAGTCCAGGATGCGCCCGGTGCGGGGTGGGTCGGCGGTGGTAGACAGCGGTGATCTTCTCCAGGTCGACTTCTCGCTCCCCCGAGCGCAGCGTGCCCGTGACCGTCCCGGCCGGTGAGACGTGCGCCGCCAGCTCCACGGATTCCGGGAAGTCCCCGGGGTCACAGCGCAGGACCGGTGTGCCGCGCTGCTGGAGTTCTCGGATGACCAGGTCGGCGGTGGGGTCCAGCCGTTGCGTCAGAACCAGAACGGTCATGGGCTCCCTCCAGTCTCTAGGAGTCCGTGACCTGGTCGTTCCAGGCCTGCATGTCCTCTGTGGTGGTCACCGTGCACTGCACGGCGGTTCCCAGGAGGGGCTGGTCGATGAGCGGGCGGCCGTCGCGTACCGACATCTGGGAAACGGGGTCGTAGCCGATCCCAGAGACGTCGTAGGCCGATTCCGGGTCGGGAACGGTGCAGCGGGTCAGCCCGAACGGGCGGAACACCCCGTCGTCGGTCGCGACTACACCCGGGGATGACGTGAGAGCCATTTCTCCTGAACTCCTTTTCCCTGCTGGACAAGACATGAAGCAAGGTGAAAATAGTCCGATTCGCGAGTTTTGCGGTTCGCGGACCGGACAGGAAGATCATACGAACACGCAGCGCCGGAGAGCATCAGCATTCCCGAAGCCGAATAATTTCGGGTTCCAGCGGAGACAACGGCCACCAGAGGACACCCCGAACTATTCCGCTTCGGGAATACATTGCGGAAGCACTGGCCCTCCACGCACAGAGACCGGTAGCTTGAAGTCCCCTTCGGAACGCGCCTGGGAGCGTAGATGACCCTCAAGCCCGGCCTGACCCGCCTCACCGGTGGCGACGGTGACAACGTGTGCGACAGCCACAACTGCCCCAATGTGTATCTGTCGGAGAGCGGCAGCATCGTCGTCCAGGGTGACACCTACACCGGCTTCGCCCCGCCCCAGGGAGAATCCCTCGTGGAGATCCCGCGACACGTGCTTCAGGAGGCATTCGATGCTCTTGGATGGTGAGAAATGGAACGCGTTCTTCGACAATTTCGCGTCGGAGGCATGGCGCCTGGAAGTACAGCCCACCTACACCATGCCCGGGGAGGCCGACAGCTTCTCCCGCTTCCTTCGCGGTGAACCCAAACCGGAAGACCACAACGCCAGGTGGCACGGAAGGGTGCGAGGATATCGTGAAGCGGAAAAGTACGTCGGACGCGTCCGTATCGTCCGGCAACCGCTGACGGACTACCAGCGCTACCAGTTCGCCTGGGGCATCCCGGGCAACATCGCGGCCGGGGAGGACATCCGTGTCCTCGACCTGACCGACAGAGACCTGGGGCTCCCGGACTACGACTTCTGGATGTTCGACGAGGCACGGATCGTTCGCCTGAACTACCGACCCGACGGCACGCAGATCAACCGCGAACTCGTTGACGACGACCCCGCTGCCTATCGAGAGTGGAAGCGAATCGCCATCGAGGCGAGCGTGCCGTTCGTGACGTACGTAGAGTCGCAGGGTGGCG
>NZ_CBDRFA010000154.1:0-3278 GCF_965343085.1 Nocardiopsis synnemataformans
AACACGAAGCCCCGGTCTGGTGTGCGCGGACGCTGACGGGAAAGTAGGACCTTGGGCACCTGCACTCTGGTGATGAGCGGCGACACCATGTCGTAAGCTGGAAAGCACGAGTACTATGACGCGCTGCTACTGCTCAAGGTGGCAGCGCTTTTGAGTGTTGACGGACGGGTTGGATGACTGAGGACAGCCGATCGGGAGACCGCGAGGACTCCGGAGCCAACGAGCGCGGCGGTTATCGCTCCGGTGGACCTGGTGGTCGGGGACGCGGTGACGGACCCCGCGCCCGGTCCGGCTACAGCGGTTCCAGAGATGACAGAGGTCGTGACGACCGGCGCGGAGGATACCGCCGTGACGACCGCGACCGCGGGGGCTACCAGGGTCGCGACGAGCGTCGCGGCGGTGGCGGTTTCCGGGGTCGTGACGAACGACGTGATGACCGAGGTGGCTTTCGCAGCGGAGGCAGCGGAGGCAGCGGAGAGCGCCGCGACGATCGTGACCGTGGCGGTTTCCGCGGTGGAGACCGTCGCGATGACAGGGGCGGCTTCCGCGGCGGAGAGCGCCGCGACGACCGTGGCGGGTTCCGCAACCGTGACGACCGCGACCGCGGAGGCTTCCGTGGCGGAGACCGTCGGGACGACCGTGGTGGGTACCGCGGCCGTGACGATCGCGGGGATGCCCGGCGGGATGATCGCGGTGGATTCCGTGGCCGCGACGACCGCAGGGATGATCGGCGTGACGACCGCGGCGGCTTCCGCGGCGGAGAGCGCCGTGACGACCGGCGGGGCGGCGGCTTCCGGGACGGCGGGCGCAGGGACGACCGCCGTGGCGGCGGGTCCCGCGGCCGTGACGACAACAGGGGCGGAGGCTTCCGAGGTCGGGACGATCGCAGGGACGACCGGCGTGACGACCGCCGTGCGCCGCGTGAGGACCGCGACCCGGCCGACATCGCACCCCAGCTCCCGGAGGAGGTCAGCTACTCCCAGCTGGACCCCGAGACCAGGCGCGACCTCCACTCGCTGCCCAAGTCGCTGGCCGAGCTGATCGGCAAGCACATCGTCGCCGCGGGCATGCTCCTGGACGAGGACCCCGAGCGGGCCTACGCCCACGCGGCCTACGCGCGCCGCAAGGCGTCGCGCGTTCCCGGCGTCCGGGAGGCCTCCGGCGTGGCCGCCTACACCGTCGGCAAGTGGCAGGAGGCCCTGTCCGACCTGCGCGCAGCCCGCCGGATGAGCGGACGCGACAACTTCCTCGCCCTCATGGCCGACAGTGAGCGCGGCCTGGGCCGTCCCGAGCGGGCGCTGGAGATCACCAACGACCCGGCCGCCAAGGACCTGGACGTCGCCGACCGTATCGAACTGCGCATCGTCGCCTCCGGGGCCCGCCGGGACATGGGCGACACCAAGGCCGCCCTGGCCGAACTCCAGGTTCCCGAGCTCAAGGAGCGGCGCGCCCGTCCGTGGGTCGCCCGCCTCTTCTACGCCTACGCCGACGTCCTGGAGGAACTGGGCCGCGAGGACGACGCCCGCGAGTACTTCTCGCGCGCCTCGGCCGTGGACAGTGACGGGGTCACCGACGCCGACGAGCGGCTGGCCGCCCTGGAGGGCATGGAGCTGGTCGACTACGACGCCGAGGACGGCATCGTCTGGACCGACGCAGAGGAGCAGGAGCCCCTGGAGGAGCCGCAGGAGGGCGCGTCCCCGCGTGACCGCGACCGCGGCGAACAGCACCGCGGCCGCGAGGACCGGGACTGAGTTCCTTTCACGGAACCGGCGGTACCGCACCGCCGGGCGGAGACGCTCCGCTCGGCGGTGCCGTCGTGCGCCTGGGGCTCCTCCCCGAGGCCCACGACTCCGTGGTGTGTCTGACCTACACCGGTGACCGACCCCTGCTCGTACGCAACCGGCACCGGGCCTGGGAGTTCCCCGGCGGGCACGCCGAACCGGGGGAGACCCTCCAGGACACCGCGCGCCGCGAGGCCCGGGAAGAGGCCGGCGCCACCCTCGGCGACATACGGACCGTCGGCCACTACGTGCTCTCCGGCGGGCACGTCACGGTGGTCACCCATGCCCAGGTGACCGCGCTGGCCCCGCTGACCGGGGAGTTCGAGACCGTGGAGGTGCGCGCCTTCGACATCCTGCCCTCCGACGGCGAGCTCTCCTGGGCGGATGGCCTCTACGCCCATCTGCTCCGGGAGCTGGGGCTGCCCGGGGCGCCGCCGGGACCGGTCGCTAACTCCTGAGCCGCCTGACGTAGACGGTCTCCGAACCGACCGGGGCGTAGCCGAGCCGCCGGTTCGCGGCCAGCATCGGCGCGTTGTCCTCGTGGTTGCCGGTGTAGGCGTACCGCATGCCCCGTTCGCGGGCCCGGTGCAGCGCCGTGGCCTTGGCGTACCCGGCCAGGCCGCGCCCCCGGAACCCGCGCAGGGTGCCGGTCATGGACGACTCCATCCGGGTCTCCCCGTCGCAGACGTAGCAGGTGATGGCGGCCGGTACGCCCTCGACCAGCGCCAACAGGGACAGGTCCGGTGCGCGGAGCGGGTGCTCCCACACGTCCTTGTACCACCCCTCGTAGGAGGGGAACCACGACTCCGCGCCGGGCTCGTCCAGGCTGGCCAGCCTGTCGACCTCGTAGATCTCGCGCGGGTCGTCGGCGTAGTCGCTGAAGGGCCGCAGTTCGACGCCCTCGGGCGCTCTCGGCGGGTCGGGGAGCGCGGCCAGGTCCAGTCCCAGGACGCGGTGGGTGTCCTCCGGCGCGTACCCCCGCTCCAGCACCGTCCGTCGGAAGGCCCCGCCTCCGGCCTGGACGCCCTCGTCGGCGGCCTCGGTCCGCAGCACCTCGGCCCCGCCCTCGACGAGGTGGCGCTCCGAGGCGCTCAGCAGGCGCGCGCCCACGTCCGTGTCCCGGTGGGAGGCGGCGACCGTGGCGAGGAGGGACCGGCCGCTGCGGGGGCCCTCGCCGTCGCACCGCAGCACGGAGCGCAGGAAACCCACCGGGGCCCCGCCCTCCACCGCGAGCAGGGTGGTCTCGCGACTGCCGGGCGGGGGGTTCTCCGTCCGCCAGCGCATCGCGTCCTCGGTCAGCACGCGGCAGGGGTGGACGGCGCGCAGGAGTGGGAGGACCCGGGGGACGTCGGCCCACTCCATGGTGCGGATCTGAGTCGTCATGGGGGTGAGACTAGGTCCGGGGCCCGGCGAGCGCACCCGCTTTTCCGCGGGCTCCGTCGCGCCCGGCGGCCGGGCGCGACCGCCGGGACGCGCTCCGCACCCTTGTGGGGGGGA
>NZ_CBDRFA010000155.1:0-3057 GCF_965343085.1 Nocardiopsis synnemataformans
CTCCTCGGGCACGGCCGCCGCGAAGAAGGAAGCTCTGGAAGCGGTCGGCGTCAAGGTCGGCACCACCCCCAGCGAAGCGGCCCGGATGGTGCGTACCGTCCTGGTCGGAGCGTCCCACGGAGAGGAGGCGGGCGCCCTCTCCGAGACGGCGCCCACAGCGCGATGACGGCGATGCTCAAGCCCGGCACCGACTGGGCGACCCTGTACACCCGCTGCCGCGAGGAGGCCCCGGAGGCCTTCGGACCCGACCGGACGCACAACCACTGGGGCGGCCGGTGGCGCGCCGACGGCGAGCCCCGGACCGCGTACTCGCCCGTGGACGGCTCGGAGATCGCGGGCCCGCCCATGCTCGACGGCGCCACCGCGGCCCGCGCGGTCGCCGGGGCGGCCGAGGACCACCGCCGCTGGAGCGCGCTGCCCCTGGCCGAGCGCCGGGAGCGGGTCCGCGCCGCGGTCCGGGCCTGGGAGCGGCACCGCGACACCCTGGCCCTGGCCCTGGTCTGGGAGATCGGCAAGCCCTGGCGGCTGGCCCGCCAGGACGTGGACCGGGCGATCTCGGGGGTCGAGTGGTACCTGGACGGCGTCGAGCCCATGCTGGAGGGCCGCCTGCCCCTGGACGGCCCGGTCAGCAACATCGCGAGCTGGAACTACCCGATGAGCGTGCTGGCGCACGCGATGTGCGTCCAGGCGCTGGCGGGCAACGGCGTGATCGCCAAGACCCCCACCGACGGCGGGCTGGTCTGCCTGACCCTGGCCGTGGCCCTGGCGGTCCGCGAGGGCCTGCCGTTCACGCTGGTCAGCGGAGGCGGCCGCGACCTCTCCCCGGCGCTGGTGCGCGGGCCCGAGATCGGCTGCGTGTCCTTCGTGGGCGGACGGGACACCGGCGGCCGGGTGGCGGCCGACCTCGCCGACCTGGGGCGACCGCACGTCCTGGAGCAGGAGGGGCTCAACTGCTGGGGCGTGTGGGAGTTCGAGGACTGGGAGACCCTCTCCGGGCAGATCCGCAGGACCTTCGACTACGCCAAGCAGCGCTGCACCGCCTACCCCCGGTTCGTCGTGCAGCGCTCCCGCTTCGACGCCTTCCTCGACGCCTACCTCACGGCGGTCCGGGCGGTGCGCTTCGGCCACCCCCTGGCCGTGGAGTCGGCCGGGGACGGCCTGCCCGAGCTGGACTTCGGCCCGGTGATCAACGCGGCCAAGGCCAAGGAGCTGACCGACCGTGTGGCCGAGGCCGTCGCGGGCGGGGCCGTGCCGCTGTACCGCGGCGGGTTGGAGGACGCCCTCCTGCTGCCGGGCCAGAACACCGACGCCTACGTGGCCCCGGTGGCCCTGTTGGAGCCGCCGCGCTCCTCGCCGCTCTTCCACGCCGAGCCCTTCGGCCCGGTCGACTCGATCGTGCTGGTGGACACCGAGGCCGAGCTGCTGGCCGCCATGAACGCCAGCAACGGCGCCCTGGTCGCCACGGTCTCGTGCGACGACACCGACACGGCCGCGCGCCTGGCCGCCGGGGTGCGCGCCTTCAAGGTCGGCGTCAACCGGCCGCGCTCGCGCGGGGACCGCGAGGAGCTGTTCGGCGGCTGGGGCGACTCCTGGCGGGGCGCCTTCGTCGGTGGTGAGCTGCTGGTCCACGCGGTCACGAGGGGACCGGCGGCCGAGCGCCCACCCGGCAACTTCCCGCACTACACCCTGCGCCCCGAGGGGCGCGTCTAGGGAGAGGCGCGGTCTTCCGGGGACCGGCGGCTCCCCGGAAGACCGTCTTCCTCAGACAGCGACCAGGCGGTGTCCTTCCGCTCGCCCGTCAGCTCAGCTGTGGCCCAGGCGCGCTCCTCCTCCGTGAAGGTGCCGTACTCCTCCTGGTAGTCAGCGAGATCCTGGGCGATCAGGTCGCCGCGCAACCGGTGCTCGACCTCTTCGGCGGCGTGGGCGGAGAGCCCTCGCCTTCCGGTGACGGCGCGCACAGCGCCGACGGTGTCCTCGGGGAGCGACGGGCTCGTCCAAAACGAGGAACCGCTGCCCACGGGAAGCCCGTTTTCAGTCATGCGGCAAGTGTGCCAAAGCGAAGGGGAGCTGGATTCGGTTCTTCGGGGACCGGATGTCGGGAGCGGTCGGTGCAGGGGGCTGGAGCGCACCGGCCGCTCCCGCGTCTACCGACCCGGACCGCGGACGCCTCCCGTGGCCGCCGAAGGCGCGGTGTGCGCCTTCTTCAGGAGGATCCGGTGCCGTCCGGCGTAGACGTTCATGGAGGTTCCCCGGAGGAAGCCGACCAGGGTGATGCCCGCCTCCGCGGCGAGGTCGACGGCCAGGGACGAGGGCGCGGAGACGGCGGCCATCATCGGGATGCCGGCCATCCACGCCTTCTGGACCAGCTCGAAGGAGGCGCGTCCCGAGACCATCAGCACCGTCTCGCGCAGCGGGAGCCGTCCGGAGCGCAGCGCCCAGCCGACCAGCTTGTCCACCGCGTTGTGGCGGCCCACGTCCTCGCGCAGCGCCAGCAGTTCGCCGTCGGCGGTGAACAGCCCGGCGGCGTGCAGGGCGCCGGTGCGCTCGAACACCCGCTGCGCCTCGCGCAGCCGGTCGGGCAGCGAGGTCAGGACGTCCGTGTCGACGCGCAGCCCGTCCCCGTCCACCGGCCACACGGCCTGGGTGCGCACGGCCTCCAGGCTCGCCTTGCCGCACAGGCCGCACGAGGACGTGGTGTAGAAGTTGCGCTCCAGGGAGGTGTCCGGGCGGGGGACACCCGGGGCCAGGGACACGTCGAGCACGTTGTAGGTGTTCGAACCGTCCTCGGTGGCCCCGGCGCAGTAGCGGATCGCGGTGACCTCCTCGCCGCGGGAGACCACGCCCTCGCTCACCAGGAACCCCGCGGCCAGGTCGAAGTCGTTGCCGGGGGTGCGCATGGTGACGCTCAGCGGGTCCCCGTCCAGCCTGATCTCCAGGGGCTCCTCGACGACCAGCGTGTCCACGCGCTCGGTCGCGGACCCGTCCCTGATCCGGAGCACCTTCTCCCGGACCGTGACCCGTCCCATCCACTCCACCGCCTTCCGGTGTACCTCTGTC
>NZ_CBDRFA010000156.1:0-3040 GCF_965343085.1 Nocardiopsis synnemataformans
CCCGGGAGACGCCGAACTCGTCGCCCAGCGCTGCTTCTGACGGCAGCCGGGCGCCCGCGTCCAACTCGCTGACCCGCCGCCGCAGCTCGGACACCATCTGCTGCCGACCCCCAGGCTCAGGCGGCTCAGCCGCAGCCACGACACGACCGCGGCCCGGGACCGCCCGCACCAGGCCCTCGCCTTCCAGGAGCCCCAGAGCCCGCCGCACCAGCGTCCGCGACACACCGAACTCTTCCTTCAGCTCGGCCTCCGACGGCACCGCCGACCCCGGCACGGCGCCGCTCAGGCGAGCGCGCAAGGTCTCCGCGATGGTCTGGTAGGTGCCCCAGCGGGCGCGAGGTGGCATGGCAGCACGGTAACGCAGAAGGCCCTCACACGAAGGCGCGGGCCAGGAACAGCCACATGAGAGCATTTACACGCGGCCCTCTCCAGCTTCCAAACCGGAAAAGGACCTATCGGATGAGCTTCTACAAGGACCTAGTCGCTGCAATGACCGAGCCCGAAAACCCGCACACCTGTGAGGAGTCCTGCGAGACAGGAGAGGAGATCGTCACCTGGTACGAGTACATGGACTCGGTGACGTTCACCCCAGCGCCGGAATTCAGCGCTAGCGCAGAAGCTGAACCAATCCAGATGCGAACAGAGGGGTGGCACCAGGTTCAGGGGCCTCGGAGGTTGCGGCCAGAAGGTGCGGCCTTCGCGCCTGAGGGAGAAGTGGTAGGCACAGTCAACCTTCCGTTCCGGCCTGGGCGTCTCTCGCGGGAAGGGCTGCTTAAGCAGGCTCGCCTGAAGCATCCAGGCTTTGGGGTCAGTGTGGACTGCGAGGGCCGTGTCAAGGTGCTCCCGGCCTGACCCCAATAACAACCGCCCCATCTAAGCGAGCCGACGGCGCCGTCGGCTCAGGACTCCAAGGCGCAGCTCGACTTTGAGTCGACTTTGGGGGAGGCGACACACGGAAGGCCCTGCCGAAGCAGGGCCTCCGGTGCTCAGCTCACACCCACGGCCAGTCCGCCGACCGCCCCGCCTCGATCAGCGGGATCATCCCGAACGCCGCGTCCGACAATCCACCGAACGCGTACCGGTTCCGCTGACCGGACGGGGCGTGGCCACGCTCGTACCCGGCCAGGTTCCAGGTGTACATGGGCACCCGGCTCGGGACGGACTGGTCGACCTCGATCGGGTCCTCGTTGGCCTGCTCGTCGGTGACGACCACGACGCGGTCGTGCCCGGCGAACTTCTCCCGCAGCGCGGCCGCCGTGTCGGTGCCACCTCCGAGGAACCAACCGCCGTCGTCCCAGCGCTTGACCGCACCCAGCAGCGACTCCCCGCGGCGCAGGTCGAACACCTTCGTCTTGGCCCCCGGTATATCGCTGACCCAGTAGCTGACTGAGGAGAAGGACACAACGTCGGCCGCCGCGCAGCGCTGACCCAGAGCGATACCGAACAGCGCGGCCGCGTCCCAGCGCTTGAGCGCGCCGTCCTTGGAGAAGCTGGCGCGCATGGAACCGGAGGTGTCCACCATGATCAACGTGCGTCCCGACAGGGTCGGCACGTTGGCCAGGCTCAGGCTCAGCGCCCGCTCCAGGGCGTAGCCCCAGCGCAGACTCGGCGCCGCACGGTAGGCGGACAGGAAGCGCATGGGCAGCTGGCGGCTGCGCTCGACCTCAGCCGGGTCGGTGAGCTTGGCCATGACCCGCTCGGCCACAGCATCGCTCACTCCGGCCTCGTCGAAGCCCCTGAGGTTCCTGAGCAGCGCCATGTAACCCATGCTCGGGATGATCGCCTCCCACAGCCGGGCCCGGTCCACACGGTCGCCCGCCAGCGACAGCGCCGCCTCCCAGGTAAGCCCCGCACGCTGGAGCGCGTCGGGGTCGAGCAGCACGCCCGGGTCGGCCGCCGCCCGGTCGCTGAAGGCCGCGTTGGCCGCCAGCACCGGCAGCAGGGCCGGGTCGGGAGCGCCACCGCGGCCACGGCGACGGTCCTGGACGTGCTTGAACAGCGCCCCCTGCCACGCCGCGCCCTCGCGGGGCGAGGCGTGCACGAGGTTGAGCACATCACCGAACCGGTACCCCTTGGAATCGGTGTCGTACTTGAGCACCGACCGCTCGTTGTACAGCCGGGCCGTGCCGTCCGCGATACCGCGCTTGACCGGCTTGGGGATCGACCGGCCGTACCGGCTGGTCCAGTACGCCAAGGCCTCGCCCGGCTCGTCAGCGCGCTGCAACGCGGCGTTGACCATCTGCCGGGAGTGCCCGCGGGCACCGGCGTCCACGCGCGCCTTAGCGCCCTCCAGAGCGGCCACCAGGGACGCGGACCTCATGTTGGCCTCGCCGCGCAGCCACCCGATCATGCTCACCAGCCACTCGGGGTCATCCACGGCGACCTGCCGGACGAGGGCTGTGAACCGGTCGTCACGGTCGGCCGCGGTCTCGTAGAACGTCTTCTCCCCGACCATGTTGGTGACGGCCAGGAGGAACAGCTCCGACCGGGCGTCGCGCGCGTACCCGGCTCCACCTTCGTGGGTGCGTCCTGAGGGGCTGGACTCGCTGAGGACCGGGCTGCGACCGACCGGCCGGGCGCCGACACCGTTGAACTTCGCGCACATAAAAAGGGCTCCTTCCGCACCGGGAGGAGCCTCTACTGCAAATGGTGTGCCCGAGATCAAGGCGACGAAGGCGACGTAGGCGCTCTGCCAATTGAGCTACACCGGTCTTTCGACCAGCGACGGGACTCGAACCCGCAACCACCCGCTCCCGAAGCGAAGTATCCCTCATCTGCGCACCGGGCACACCATCTGAAGTTGTGTCCTCCCGAGATCTAAGTCGGACGCGGCGTTGCCTTTACACAGAAGAAGTAGCCGCGACCTGCGCACCGGGAGGTGCTGAAGCCACCTTAACGACCCTTCGAGTGGAACGGCAACACATTTACCCAAAGACAAATGCACCGACAGCACTCAACGGGTCGAATTCGCGCAAGCGGATTTCCCGCGAGGCACTTACTGGACGTCCTGGGGTGCGCGGACCAGCTCCAGGTTGAACAG
>NZ_CBDRFA010000157.1:0-2899 GCF_965343085.1 Nocardiopsis synnemataformans
GGTGGACAGAACACCCCCCACCCAACCCCTTCTTCGCACTCGGGGCTCAGTGCGCGTTCCCTAAACGGTCAGGTTCGGGACGTCGATCAGGTGGGCGCGCCGCTCCACCAGCTTCCAGTCCGGTTCGGTCTCGCGGTCCCAGTCCACGAACGCCATCGGCCGGTGGACGAACGCCTGTCCGGCCCCGGAGTCGGGGTGCCAGGACGTGAGGGCGAGCAGGCCGACCGGGGTGATGACGTAGGCCCACTCGATGAACACCGGGTCGCACCTCTTGGGGCCGACGGGGCACCGGCAGGTGAGGACCTGTTCGGTCTCCTCTCGTCGCCCGTGGCAGTAGCACTGCGGGTAGAGGTCGTGGTCGGGGTCGTCCAGGTTCCGGAATCCGGTGTGCTCGAAGTGGTCGCGCTCGAACGGTCGGGAGCTGTGGGAGCGGATCAGGGTGGACCATCCGGCCGGGTGGTCCTTGACCAGCACCTGCGCCATGGCTTCGTGGTCACGGTCGAAGGTGTCGTGGTAGAGCCGGAACAGCTCGGCTCCGAGTCCGGTGGGGTAGGAGTCGAAGTGGTGGTAGCGCCCCCACCAGCCCTTGCCGGTGGTGTTGGGCAGGGCGATGGCTCCGCGCGTGCTCACGAGTCGGCTCCCTTCCTCAGCTGGTCGGCGATGTCGGCTGCGGTGTTGAGCTGGTTCGCCAGGTGCCGAGCGCTGTCGGGCGGCAGCGGCACCAAGTGGGCGAGCTGTCCGGTGGGGCACAGCCACGCCATGACCTGGTGGGTGTCGGGTTGCACGGAGGCGCCCACCGTGGGCGCGCTGGATAGGCTGGACATGCCGTATCTCCTCGTTCAGCGATGTGGTGTCGTTGGTTGTCGGTGGTGCGGTGGGGGCTGACCTGCGCCTACAGGTCAGCCCCGGCTCATCTGGTGGGGTGGGACCTCACCGTGAGCCCGTGTGGGGTGCTAGTCGTCGGCTTCCTCGGTGCGGTGGAACTCGACCCATCCCCGGCCGCCCATCCACAGTTCGGCGCGCACCGCTTCCTTGGGCAGCGTCAGTCGGCCGATGGCGCGACGTGCGCCGTCGTAGTCGGGCGGCGCGGTGTGCGTCAGGGCGAAGCGGATCATGCCGGGGACGTCGATGCGGGTGAAGTAGCGCACCAGGTACTCACGAGCGCGCTCCGCCGTGGCGACGTCACGCGCGAACTCGTACTCGTTGGCGAGGTCGTCCAAGACGAACTCCTCGCTCATGGGCTCGCCGCTGTGGTCGCGGCAGGCGGAGACGAAGATGTCCACGACGTCGCGGGCCTTGGGGGCCTGCGGGTGGAACTGGGTCTCTCCGCCGTTGCCCTCGTTGGCGATGATGCCGAGCTTGTGCCCGTCGGCGCGCAGGACGGCCGACCAGGCGATGCCGCAGCCCACGTCGACCTGCTTCAGGCTGGTGACGCGGATCCGGTCGGTGGGCACCCGCATCCGGGTGTGCGTCAGCGTGATCATGTGTGCTCCCTTCGGGTGAGGTGGTCCGGAACCCGCTGTTGGCGGGTCCGAGGGGTCTAGTTGTCGCTGCACAGCACCAAGGTTCGTCCCGCAGCCAGCTCCCAGCGGGCGAAGAACTCGGTGTCGGCAGCCATAGCCGTCGCGAGGCGTGCGGCCAAGGCGTCGGTGGCCTCTTCTCCGGAAGCGGCCACGCACAGGACGTTCACCAGAGCGCCGCTGTCGTAGGTGTCGACGTCGCTGCTCAGGACCACCACGGGGCCGCAGCGCGTGGACGGCACGGTCACCGCGTCGGCGAACCGGGTCAGAACGGTGTACTGCTGGTTCTGGTCCAGCGGTGTGGTGGCATCGAGTGCGAGCGCGAACACTTCCACGGTCAGCACAGCCACGGTCGCTCTCCTCTCCGTGTGTGGGGCGCACTGCGCGCCCCGGTAGGCATGGGGTTCAGGGAACGGTCTGCGGAGCGTGTTCGATCAGGTGTGCGGTGATCTGGTCTGCCACGGCCATAACCTGTTCGGCAGAGGTGTGGGCCGCGTCGGTGTTCTCGGCCCATCCGGCGACGTAGGGCACGGAGTAGGCCAAGGTGTCCAGTCCCATGACCGCGCTGACCAGGCAGGCCACCGATTCGGCTTCGACTTCGCGCCGTTGGCGGGTCAGTCCGGTACGGGTGTGGTGGTCGCACAGGATGTGCGCCAACTCGTGTGTGAGGGTCTTGAGCGCCTGCGCGGAATCGACGGTGTCGCGCACGCGCACGGTGCGGGTGTGGTAGTCGACGTAGCCGTAGGCGTCACCGCAGTCGCCCCGTTCGAGCGTGTATCCGCGCGTGGTCACCATGGCGGCCACCTGGTTCCACAGGTCTTCGGGAGCCGTGCCCCTGAGTTCTACGGGCACAACGTTGACCGGATCCGGCAACGGTTCACCGTCGGTCTGGGAGACGTCGAAGACGGTTTCGACGGTGAAGCCACGCACCTGGTAGCGCGCTCCGGTCTCGTCCGTCTCGGTGGTGTCGCTCTCCTCGGTCACCCGGTAGCGGACCGGCGCGAGGATACGGATACCGCGCTCTCCCCTGCGCACGTGGCGATCGGCTTTCAACCAGGCTCCGAACGCGCGCACGTCGCGCGCGCCGGGGTACTGGGACAGAATCAGCACTAGGTTGTTGACCGAGTAGCGGCGCAGCCACGCACGCGAGGTGAGCATGTCGCGCCAACCGTCGCTGCTGACCAGGTCGGCCACGGCGGTGTTCAGCCGTTCCTGCACCTGCGCAAGGCGCTGGCGCCGCTCTTCCGGAGTGAGTTTCTTGGACTTGCGGGGGGACATGGGACTCCTCTCCCGGGTTGCGTGGTGTGTCTCAACTGCGGTCACCGGCCACAGGTGCGTCTGTGGCCCCTGAGCGTCGTTGAGCGCACCGCCAGCGGTCC
>NZ_CBDRFA010000158.1:0-2704 GCF_965343085.1 Nocardiopsis synnemataformans
CCCGCGGGCCCAGCTGCGCCGGTCCCGTCAGGAGAAGTCCGCCTAGCAGCGTCCTCCCGGACCCCCACACGAAGCTCCGCGCACACGAGTCCTCCGCGCGTACGACGGGTCCGGCAGTGCCTTGGCGGGGCCCGCCCCCGCGCTCCGGCGGTTCGCCCGCCCGGACGACGAGGCCCAGCACACGCGAGGGGGCGCCCCGACCGGGGCGCCCCCTCGCGTGTGCCCGGGACCGCTACTCGTTCTCCGCGGCGGCGGGGGAGCAGCGCGGGCCCGCCGGGCCTAACCCTCCAGGGCCTGCTCCATGCGCGCGATGTCGGCCTTCTGCTCGGCGATCACGTCGTTGGCCATGCGCATCACCGTCTGGTCCTTGCCCTCGGAGAGCACGTCCTCGGCCATGGTGACCGCGCCCTCGTGGTGGGCGGTCATCAGCTCCACGAAGAGGCGGTCGAACTCGTCGCCCTCGGCCGCCGCCAGCTGCTCCAGTTCCTCCTCGGTGGCCATGCCCGGCATGTCGCCGTGGTCGACCTCCAGTTCGCACGTGGGCACGTCACCGCTCTCGTCGTGATGGGTACCGTCCCCCTCCAGTCCGCAGAAGTTCTGGTGCGCCGGGTTCTCCCTGGCCGGGCCGAAGATGTTCTCCTCCAGCCAGCTCTCCATGGCGGTGATCTCCGGGCCCTGGGCATCGGCGATGCGGTCGGCGATGAGCTCGATGTCCTCGCGCTCGTGGCGCTCGGGCACCAGGTCGGTCATCTCCAAGGCCTGCGAGTGGTGCTCGATCATCATCACCAGGTAGGTGACGTCGGCCTCGTTGTGGCCCTGCTCCTCGGCGAGGGCGGCGATCTGGTCGGCGGTGGCGGGGGAGGACGACTCCCCGGGCGCGCCGGGGGCGATGACGTTGGCCGACTCCTGCTCCTGCCCGTCCCCGTCACCCGTACAGGCTGAGGCTCCGAGCAGGGCGAGAGCGGTTCCGGCCGCGAGTACCAGGCGACGCACGAGGTGTCCTCCGATGGGGTGGGGCTGCGGACGGGGCCGCTGTGCCGGTGGGCGTTGTGCCTTGGGGCAACGTCCTGCGGGCTTTCTTACTCACTCGACGGGTGTTCTGTCCAGCCCCGGGCGCGGGTTGGTGCTATCTCGTTCAACTTCGCGGTGTCGGGCGCGGAAGACGGGACGCCCGTCGCCCTGAGGACTTCTGTGTGCTTTTGATCTCTTGAAGTATTAGATGTCCGGTCTCGGCGTTTCGTCTGGTTATTACCAATGGAGAGGAGTACAACCCATAGTAGTCAGTTGGATGCTTTGTGTATTTCCGGGAGGTGTGCGGTGGTGTCGGAGACGCGAAGGCACGCGAACGGACTGCGCTGGGGGACGCTCGGAACGGCACCCCTCCTGGTCACCGCCCTCCTGGCCGTTCCGGGGGCGAGGGCCGACGGGGTGAGCACCGGTGGGGGCGTCGTGCACGTGGCCAACCTGCCCAGACCGGAGGGCCTGGACGGCGCCGCGTCCTACAACACCGACCTGGCCTTCAGCGGTGACCACGCCATCGGCGGCAACTACGACGGCTTCGTCGTCTACGACATCTCCGATCCGGAGAACCCGAGCCGGGTGTCCACGGTCGTGTGCCCCGGGAGCCAGGGCGACGTGTCGGTCAGCGGCGACCTGCTCTACCTCTCGGTGGACTACCCGCGCGCCAGCAGCGAGTGCGGCGCCCCCTCGGTGTCGGCCACCGATCCGGACGGTTTCGAGGGGATCCGGATCTTCGACATCTCCGACAAGGCCAACCCGCGGTACGTGTCGGCGGTGCGCACCGACTGCGGCTCGCACACCAACACCCTGGTGCCGGGCGAGGACGGCGAGCGCGACTACGTGTACGTCTCCTCGTACTCGCCCTCGGAGGACTTCCCGAACTGCCAGCCGCCGCACGACAGGATCTCCGTCGTCGAGGTGCCTCTGGCGGACCCGGCCTCGGCCCGGGTGGTCAGCGAGCCGGTGCTGCTGCCGGACGGGGGCCACGGGACCACCACCGGCTGCCACGACATCACCGCCTACCCCGAGCGGGACCTGGCCGCCGCGGCCTGCCTGGGGGACGGCCTGCTGCTCGACATCACCGACCCGGTCAACCCGGTGGTGATCGAGCGCGTGAGCGACCCCAACTTCGCGTTCTGGCACTCGGCGACCTTCACCAACGACGCCCGCACCGTGATCTTCACCGACGAGCTCGGCGGCGGGCACGCGGCCACCTGCGACACCGAGACGGGGCCCGAACGGGGAGCCGACGCGATCTACTCGCTGGAGCAGAGCGGGGCGGACCCGAGGCTCGAATTTCGGAGCTACTACAAACTGCCTCGTCACCAGACCGAAACTGAGAACTGTGTGGCGCACAACGGCTCGCTGATTCCGGTGCCCGGCCAGGACTACTTCGTGCAGTCCTGGTACCAGGGAGGAGTCTCGGTCATCGACCTCAACGACCCGGCCGATCCGCGGGAGATCGGCCACTTCGACCGCGGTCCCTGGAACCCCGACGCCCTGACGACGGCGGGCTCGTGGTCGGCCTACTACTACAACGGCTACGTCTACTCCTCCGACATCATGCGCGGGCTCGACGTGCTCCGGCTCACCGACTCCCGTCTGGCCGGGGCGGAGGAGGTGCGGATGGAGGAGTTCAACCCGCAGTCGCAGCCGTCCCCGCCCTCCGGCTGAGCCGTCGGGG
>NZ_CBDRFA010000159.1:0-2654 GCF_965343085.1 Nocardiopsis synnemataformans
TCGGCGGTCAGGTCGCGCAGGGTCGCGGCGAGGGTGTTGACGGCCATGGGGACCTTGAAGGCGTTGTCCGGGCCGGTGGCGGCGTCGGCGAGTTCGGCCCGGGCGGCCTCGCGGAAGGCCTCCTCGGTGGCCGGTCCCCCGCGCAGCGCCTCCTCGGCGCGGCTGGCGCGCCAGGGCGCGTGCGCCAGGCCGCCGAAGGCCACGCGCACGTCCTCGACGGTGCCGTCCACCACGCGCAGCGCCGCGGCCACCGACACCAGGGCGAAGGCGTAGGAGGCGCGGTCGCGCACCTTGCGGTAGGCCGAGCGGGCGGCCAGGGGCAGGCGGGGCAGGTCGACGGCGGTGATGAGGTCGCCGTGTTCCAGGACGGTGTCGCGCTGGGGCCGGTCCCCCGGCAGGCGGTGCAGGCCGGGCATGTCCACGGTGCGCTCCCCGCCGGGGCCCAGCACGTGGACCCGGGCGCCCAGGGCGGTCAGGGCGACCGCCATGTCGGAGGGGTGGGTGGCCACGCAGTGCTCGGAGGTGCCCAGGACGGCGTTGTAGCGGCCGTAGCCCTCGATCGCCGAGCAGCCCGTGCCGGGTTCGCGCTTGTTGCAGGGCATGGCGGTGTTCTGGAAGTACACGCACCGGGTGCGCTGGAGGAGGTTGCCGCCCGTGGTGGCGGCGTTGCGCAGCTGGCCGGAGGCGCCCGCCAGCAGGGCCTGGGAGAGGACGGGGTAGCTCCGGCGCACCCCGGGGTGGGCGGCCAGGTCGCTGTTGGGCACGGCCGCGCCCACGCGCAGGCCGCCGTCGGGCAGTTCCTCGATCCGGTGGCTGAGCAGGTCGCGCACGTCCACGAGGGAGGTGGGCTCGGCGATGCCGAGCTTCATGTGGTCGACCAGGTTGGTGCCCCCGCCGATGTAGGAGGCCTCGGGGTCGCCCGCGACGGCGGTGACGGCGGCGGCGGCCTCGGCGGGGCGGGTGTAGTGGAAGGGTTTCACCGGGCGGCCTCCCGGATCGCGGCGACGATGTTGACGTAGGCGCCGCAGCGGCACAGGTTGCCGCTCATGCGCTCGCGGATCTCGTCGTCGTCGAGGCTGACCGGCGCGCCGAGGTCCTCGGTGGCGTGGCTGGGCCAGTCGGCGGCGGCCTCCTCCAGCATGCCCACGGCCGAGCAGACCTGGCCGGGCGTGCAGTAGCCGCACTGGAAGCCGTCGTGCTCGACGAAGGCGCGGGCGACGGGGTGCAGCTGCCCCTCCCCGGCGAGTCCGGCGGCGGTGGTGACGCTGGCGCCGTCGTGCGCGACCGCGAAGGTCAGGCAGGACACGACGCGGCGGCCCTCCAGCAGGACCGTGCAGGATCCGCACTGGCCGTGGTCGCAGCCCTTCTTGGGCGAGGTGACGCCCAGCCGGTCGCGCAGCGCGTCCAGCAGGGTGGTGCGTGTGTCGACGGTGAGCTCGCGTTTCTCTCCGTCGACGTGCAGTGTGATCGTGGCCTCCACCGGCAGTGCCCTTCCTCGTGTGTGGGTCGGTGTCCTGCGCGCCGCCGTCCACGCGGCCCGCCCGGCGCACCGCGCCAGGGACTCGTCACAGTCTGTGACAGTCGTGGAGCTCCCGGAAGCCGACACGGCGCTGAGGGCCGGGAAGCGGGCGTCCGGGGAGCCGCCACTCAGGCGCGTAACCCGGAGGGGAAGGGCTAAACACCCGGTGCCCGCGCGCGGGCAGGGCGGTACGTGGCACCCGGGGCGTGCCGCAGTGGGCCGCCCGCGCGTGCGAGGCGGGTCAGCCGTCCTCGACGAGGGCCAGGCCGCGCAGCCGGTTCGGCGCATGCGCATGCGCATGCGGGTCGGGCGGGTCGGGCGGGCGATTTCAGCCCGGCGGAGCGGCCCCCGGCCGGGTGCGGAACCAGGCCGGGTGCGGAACCAGGCCGGGTGCGGAACCAGGCCGGGTGCGGAACCAGGCCGGGGGACGTGCGGGAGGGTCAGGGGGTCCTGCCGGTGCGGGCGATCAGGCGGTCCTGCGGGCTCGCGTCGGGCCCGACCTCGACGGGTGCGCCGAACATCGGCCCCGGGCCGAGGTCCTGGTCGTTCAGCCAGGCGTGGACCTCCTTGACCAGGTCGGGGTCGAGGCGTTCGTCGGTGCCCAGGGCGCGCGCCAGGTCCCAGGCGTGCACCGTCAGGTCGAAGGTCATCTGCCACAGGTAGAGCTCGGCGGGCGCGTCGCCGAAGGACAGGTGCACCGTGCTCTCCAGGGAGGACGGCGCCAGCCATGCGGTGCGGGCCTCGCGGGAGGCGACCTCCCAGGTGGTGATGGGCTCCTCGCCCAGGTTGTCGCCGTCGAGGCGGTCGCCGACCTCCTCGACCCGCGCGCCGTCCAGCAGGAGCGGCGTCCACAGCTGTTCGGTGGTCAGGTGGTTGACCAGGTCGTGCACGTCCCAGTCGGCGCACGGCGTGGGCAGCGCCCAGTCCGTCAGCTTGACCTCGCGGACCCGCCGGTCGAACTCCCCCATCGCGGTTCCGTGCAGTTCGGTCAGGTGTGCCATGAGTGTCCCCCGGGACGAAGTAGCGGTTCTGCGCCGGTCCCCTACCCGTGCCGTCGGGGGGTGAATCCGTCCGCTGGGGCCCCGGCCGCGGCCGGGGGCCGGTCGCCGCCGCGGCCTGGACCCCCCCCCAGGTG
>NZ_CBDRFA010000160.1:0-2505 GCF_965343085.1 Nocardiopsis synnemataformans
CCGCCGGGTAACCCCGGCGCATTGCTGCGCCGGGGTCCCCTCAGAACCGTGCGTGCACCTCGTCGATGCACACGGCTCAAGCAAGCCGCGAGGACGCTCATCGGATTGTGCTGTGTCGGATGCGAGCGGCGTGTCGCCGTGCGCATTCGGCGTGTACCAAGCGGGTTTGATCGCCCCGCGACGTCGTTTTCCCCGTGTGTCGAAGGTAATCGACAGAGATCGCCTTGCGGGCGATCACTTGCCACCAACGCTCCCATTCCAACGGGGATTGTGGTGGCTGGTGAGGAGTCAGGACGTTTTCCCCGCACATCGGGCAGCGCCCCTCCTGCCGGTCGAGCAGGCGGAGGTTGTAGCTGTCGAGCGCGGGCTTGATCCTGTGACGCCGCTTGACCCAGTACTCCGTCAGGGCGGGGTCGTCTGGTGACGCCTCGCCTTTGACCAAGGTGTGTCGGACGATCGGTGTCCATGACGACTTGACCAGGAAGGTGCCGCTATCGCTGTCACCGAAGACCCAGTAGTCGTTTCTGAACTTGTTGTACTTGCCGAAGTACCGCCCGGAGATCCAGTGCTTCGACTTCTTGGGATGTTGGTAGCAGGCCCACTTGTAGGTCAGCTTCCACATGTGGATGTCGATGTCCTTGAAGACCTCGGCAGCCACCACCCCTCGGTAGTAAGCGGCCCATCCCCGGATGATGGGGTTGAGCTTGGCGATGACCGCCTTCTCGTTCGATCCGCGCAAACCATGCATCACTTCCGAGAGCCGTTCCCGATGCCGCTTGACGGCGGCCTTGCTTGGCTTGATCAGTAGCTTGCCCACCGGATAGCGGCGGAGATTGAAGCCCAGGAAGTCGAAGCCGTCTTCAAGGTGGACCACTCGGGTCTTTTCCTCGTTGAAGGCTAGGCCCCTGGGCTTCAGCCACTCGGCAAGCTGTGCCTTGACCTCATGCACCTGCTGCTCTGTAAAGCAACAGACGACGAAGTCATCGGCGTACCTGATCAGTACCGCGGAGTCTGGGCGCGTCTTTCCCCTGATAGATGGGGCAGTTTCGATCCGGACTCCGGCCGCCTCCTCCAGGCCATTCAGTGCGACGTTCAACAGCAGAGGGCTGATCACGCCCCCTTGCGGGGTGCCCTCCTTGGTCGGGGAGAACCCCTTGCGGGATTCGAACACTCCGGCCCTCAACCACTGCTCGATCTGTCTCCGGCCCGGGAACATCCCGAGAGCGGAGAGCAGTCGGCCGTGATCGATCTTGTCAAACGCCGCTGACAGGTCCGCATCCAAGATCCACACCCGCGTTGAGCCCTTGCGGAGCGTGTTGAAGAGCATCTCGATGGCGTCCTGGCAGCTGCGGCCCGGTCGAAAACCGTAGGAACGGGCCTCGAACCTGGCCTCCCACTCGGGCTCCAACGCATTGCGAACACGGCCTTGATGGCACCGGTCGACAATGACTGGAATTCCCAGTGGGCGCTGCTTCCCGTTGGCCTTGGGGATATACACCCGCTTCACCGGCAGGGGTCTCCAGGAGCCCCGGCCACGGTGCACTTGCATCGCGACCTTGGCCCGATCTTCGGAGGTCAGAGCGACCACCCCATCCACCCCGGCCGTGACGCGGCCAGCGTTGCGCTGCGTCGCCTGCCGCACGCTCACCAACGTGTTCGACCGGCTGCGCAGCATCAACTTTTGCAGGTTCCGGACTTGTGCCCAGTCCTGCTCCTGAGTCGCCTTGAAAATCCTCTGCCGCAGTCGCTGTACTTTGAGCTCGCAGGCACGCCAATTTACGGCGTCCCAGTCGACCTCCTTGCCCTCAGGTCCGTTCACCATAGGTGCCTAACTTGTCCCTCGGTTCCAGTGCCACGACACAAAATCATCAAAGGCTCACCTGTCCACGTCAGCCCGCTTTCGCGTCCGGGCACGAGGCCCGGTATCCGACCGGTTATCTACGGCAGCCGGCGGAGGAGCCGACCACATAGCCGCAGTTTCCCGACTCCTTTTGGCTGTCGGCATTCGCTTCTTGGACATCCTGTTCCCGCTCGGGAGTTCAGCTCTCCTTGCGGTCGGCCTACCGTCGTTTTACCTTCAGCGACGGACCCGGACGGGGTTTCCACGTTTCGCACACATGAGATGCGACCGGGGTCGGGTGCCCTCTGTACCCCGAGGTCAGCGGTACTCACACGACCAGTAGGTGGTCCCTGGTCGCCGCCTGCCGCTCCTCCACGGCGTAGACCCTGCACCCCGGATTTGCTTCCATCCACCCGAGGTTTCTGGGTAACGAGGCATCATCGAGGGTTCACTGCTGTTCACCCACCCGGCCTTCCCCTCCTCCGCTCCCCGGATGGATCGGGGCGCGGTTCGCATGTTCCCTGAGCTTCGAACCCCGGGATTACTCCCAGCGCACGTCAGGGCGGGGACGGGCATCGAGTACTAGCCCGAGATCACGGAGCAGGCATACGCCCACCCTCCCTTCCCGTGATCCGCTCATGTTGTGCGACCTCGTGTCGCAACCA
>NZ_CBDRFA010000161.1:0-2468 GCF_965343085.1 Nocardiopsis synnemataformans
CTGGGTGCGCCACGAGGCGCTCCGTCGTATCCCCGGCTTAACCGGGAGGAACTGAAGGGAGGTTCCTGGGCCTGATGGCTTACCCGACGCTGAAAGGCGGAAGGGACCACAGCATGCCAGAAAATCAGCGGTCGTGTTCAGGTGTGGAAGCGATGCGCTGAGGGGCCCGTGTGATATGGCGAAAGCTGCACTGCCTAAATCCCAATCTCCAGACGATGCAATGAGTATCATCCACCGGAAATCCGCACCTGCGACCGGTGCCGCATCCTGTGGTGGAGTAACTAGGTATCCATCACAACCTTCGGATCGCGGAACGATTCCCAATGAGGGGATTCAAGGGGATGAGTGGGACGCCTAAGTCACGCTAGATACGTACGACGGAGACGAACGTGGGATCGCCTAAAGGGCGCGAGCCCCATGGCGACGGAGGCCCCGTAGTAGTCGCAGGAGTAACGACCTGCCAAGGAGGGCGGGAGAGCCGCCATCAGGGCGAAGGGGGCCAGGTGATCGGATATTCAAGAACTGGGAGGTATGCGTAATGCAGAGTGCCGAAACAGTGCTGGATGTCCTGCGTGAACGCGGCAGGCGTGACTTGCCGTGCGAAGAACTGTATCGACAACTGTTCAACCCGCATCTGTATTTCCTGGCCTACCAGCGCATCTACTCCAACCAGGGAGCGATGACGCCGGGGTCTTGCGGGGAGACTGCTGACGGCATGTCCGAGAGCAAGATCGGAAGCATCATTGATGCCATGCGCCACGAGCGCTACCGATTCATGCCAGCTCGGAGGGTTTACATCCCGAAGGCGAATGGGAAGAAACGCCCTCTCGGGCTTCCGTCCTGGTCGGACAAAATGGTGGGCGAAGCGATCCGGCTCCTCCTGGAGGCGTATTACGAACCACGATTCTCTGACCGGTCTCACGGTTTCCGTCCCCGCCGGGGATGCCACACGGCACTGACCGAGGTGGCAAACGTCTGGGCGGGGACAACCTGGTTCATTGAAGGAGATATCTCCGACTGCTTCGGCTCGCTTGACCACCAGGTCATGGTCTCGACGCTGGCGGAGAAGATCCACGACAACAGGTTCCTCCGTTTGATCAAACAGATGTTGCAGGCCGGATATCTAGAAGACTGGGTATGGAACGCCACGCTCTCCGGAGCCCCGCAAGGGGGCGTTGCATCACCAATCCTATCCAATATTTACCTGGACCGGTTGGACAGTTTCGTCGAGACAGTACTCATACCGGAATACACCCGAGGGAAGGCCCGGATTAAGAATCCGGCCTACTACGATATCGAAAAGGCTATCAAGCGGACTCGTCACCGTCTCAGACAGAAAAAGGAGGACACAGAGAACGCTCCTGAAATCCGGGAGTTGCACGAGCAATTGCGACGGCTGCCGTCCGGGGATCCGAAAGACCCCGGCTACCGGCGACTGCGATACATCCGCTACGCCGATGATCACCTGCTCGGGTTCATCGGACCCAAGGCTGAAGCCGAGGAGATCAAACAGCGCCTCGCGGCGTTCCTGCGTGACGATCTCAAGCTGGAACTCAACGGAGAAAAGACGCTCATCACCCACGCCAGAACTGGCGCGGCCCGTTTCCTCGGCTACGAAATCACCATCCAGCACTGCGATAGCAAGATCTCCCGCGGAGGGAGAGTCCGTCGAGGCGCACGAGCCACCAACGGCAAGGTCGCCTTGCGGGTGCCACGGACGGTTATCAAGGCTAAATGCGACCCCTACCTCAGGCGTGGTGATCCCACGCATCTGCCCCACTTGATGACCTTGACCGACTACAACATCGTCAGGCTCTACGGAACGCAGTATCAAGGGGTCGTCCAGTACTACCTATTAGCCGCAGATGTCTGGAGACTCGACCGGCTCAAAGGGGTCATGTTGACCTCGATGCTCAAGACGCTGGCTGCTAAACACCGCTCGTCGGTGACGAAGACGGCCAAGAAGCACAGGACCGTCATCATCACACCGTACGGGCGCCGACGGTGTTTTGAAGCCCGCGTCGAGAGATCAGGTAGGAAACCACTGGTTGCAAGGTTCGGTGGAATTCCACTCAAGCGGCATCGGAAGGCGGTCATGCAAGACAGGCTGCCCGACACGTCCGCCCGGCCACGAGGAAACGAGCTGATCCATCGGCTCAAGCGAGGCAACTGTGAACTCTGCGAGACAAAAGCCGAAGTGCAAGTGCATCAGGTCAAAGTCCTCGCGGATCTAGCAAGTGCCCATAACCCTCAGCCTCCGTGGGCTGAACTCATGACCAGGATGCGGCGGAAGACCCTGATCGTCTGCCCACCCTGCCACGAGTCCATCCACGCGGGGTAGGCCACGGCCATCACGCATAAGTCACTGGAGAGCCCGCCGCAATGAAAGTTGCACAACGGGTTCGGATCGGGGGCCACCGGAAAAGGACCCACACCAGTGGGTACCTCGCCGGTGGCCTACCGGTACT
>NZ_CBDRFA010000162.1:0-2141 GCF_965343085.1 Nocardiopsis synnemataformans
CCCCCCCCCCCCCCCCCCCCCCCCCCCCCCCCACGACCGGCCGTCACCGCAGGAGCTTGTCCGCCGTGACCGGCAGGTCCCGCACCCTGGTCCCCGTGGCGTGGTGGACGGCGTTGGCCACCGCCGCGGCGGTGCCCACGATGCCGATCTCACCCGCGCCCCGCGACCCCATGGGGGTGGCGCGGGGGTCCTCCTCGTCCAGCCACTCCGCCCGCAGGTCGCCCACGTCGGCGTTGGTGGGGACGTGGTACTCGGCGAAGTCGCCGTTGGCGATGTGGCCGTACCGCGGGTCCCGGAAGCTCTCCTCGTGCAGCGCCATCGACAGGCCCATGACCATCCCGCCGAGGAACTGCGAGCGCACCGTTCGCGGGTTGACCACCCGGCCGATGGAGAACAGGCCGTACATGCGCGGCACCCGGACCTCGCCCGTGTCCACGTTCACCCGCGCCTCGGCGAAGTGCGCCCCGAAGGAGTAGACCGCATGCGACTCGTCGACGGTGTCCTCCGCCGCGCTGGCGCTGGCCTCCGCGCCCGGCGCCGGGGAGCCCCCGTGCCGGTCGCGGAAGACCCGGGCGGCGGCCACGACGGCCGTCCCCCAGGAACTGGTCCCGCTGGAGCCGCCCGCGACGGAGGCCGCCGGGAAGGCGGTGTCGCCGATGCGCAGCCGGATGTCGGAGACGGGCAGGCCCAGCGCGTCGGCCGCGATCTGGGTGAGCGCGGTCCAGGCCCCGGTGCCGATGTCCACCGCGCCGATGGACACCTCGTAACGGCCGTCCTCGCCGTAGCGGACGTGCGCCACCGACCCGGGGTTGAACAGGTGCGGGTAGCTCGCCGAGGCCACGCCGGTGCCCACCAGCCAGTCCCCCTCCCGGCGGGCTCCGGGCCGGGGGTCGCGCCCGTGCCAGCCGAAGCGCTCGGCGCCCTCGCGCAGGCACCGGACCAGGCGCCGGTCCGACCACGGGGAGCCGCTCTCGGGGTCGGCCTCGGGCTCGTTGCGCACGCGCAGCTCGATCGGATCGACACCGCAGGCCTGGGCGAGTTCGTCCATGGCGGCCTCGACCGCGTACATCCCCGGCGCCTCACCGGGGGCGCGCATCCAGAAGTTGACCGGCACGTCCAGGGGCGCGATCCGGTGGGTGGTGCGGCGGTTCGGCGCGGCGTACATCCACCGCGAGCACATCGCGCTGTTCTCGGTGAACTCCTTGACGGTGGAGGTCTGCTCCACGGAGTCGTGGACGACCGCGGACAGGCGCCCGTCGCGGTCGGCGCCCAGGCGCAGCCGCTGGATGGTGGGCGTGCGGTAGCCCACCAGGCAGAACATCTGCTGGCGGGTCAGCGCGAACTTGATCGGCCTCCCGGGCAGGGCGCGGGCGGCCATCGCGGCCAGGACGTCGTGCGCGTGCGCCTCCCCCTTGGAGCCGAAGCCGCCGCCGACATGGGGCGCGACCACCCGGACCCGTTCGGGGTCGAGCCCGAACACCCCGGCCACGGACGCGCGGACCACGTGCACGCCCTGGGTGGAGTCGTAGAGGGTGAGGTCGCCGGTCGCCTCCTCCCACAGGGCCGTGGTGGTGTGCGGCTCCATGGGGTTGTTGTGCTCGGTGGGTGTGCTGTAGGTCTGGTCGACCACGACCTCGGCGGCGGCCAGGGCCGCGTCGGGGTCGCCCTGCTCGGTGTCGGATGCGGGCCCCTCGTCCTCCTCGCCCACGGGCCGGTAGAGGCCCCGGTGGTCGGCGGTGAGCACCACGTCGTGCGCGGAGCGCTCGTAGTCCACCCGCACCAGGCCGGCCGCCTGGCGGGCGGTCTCGGGGGTGTCGGCCACGACCGCGGCGACGAACTGGCCGTGGAAGGACACCTCGTGGGACTGCAGGACCGCGAACTCGCGGTCCTCGGCGTCGGCGAGGCGTTCGGCGTTGTCCGGGGTCAGGACGGCGCGCACCCCGGCCAGCGCCTGGGCGGCGGAGGCGTCGACCGCGGTGACGCGCCCGCGCGCGACGGTGGACAGCACCGGGTGCAGGTACAGGGGGTCGGCGAGCGGGTGCTCGTAGGCGTAGGGCGCCCGCCCGGTGACCTTGTCGGCGCCCTCCAGGCGGGTCAGCGGCCGGCCCATGGCCCGCGGGTCCAGCGTCCCGGTCATCGTG
>NZ_CBDRFA010000163.1:0-2011 GCF_965343085.1 Nocardiopsis synnemataformans
ACCAGCGGCCGAAGGTTGCTTCCTCAGACACCCAACAGCGCGCCCCCGGGCGCTTCTAGTCACCCGGAGTCAAGTTCGATTCCTCTTCAGCCACTCCTGAACAGCCAACACCCGAAGGCGTCCGTGCTGCCAGGTCCACTTTCGAGTCCGGCCGGCTGTAGAAGTAATGCCGACCTGTAAAGACTCCTTAGAAAGGAGGTGATCCAGCCGCACCTTCCGGTACGGCTACCTTGTTACGACTTCGTCCCAATCGCCAGCCCCACCTTCACTCACTCCCTCCCACAAGGGGTTAGGCCGCAAGTTTCGGGTGTTGCCGACTTTCATGACGTGACGGGCGGTGTGTACAAGGCCCGGGAACGTATTCACCGCGGCGTTGCTGATCCGCGATTACTAGCGACTCCACCTTCATGGGGTCGAGTTGCAGACCCCAATCCGAACTGAGACCGGCTTTTAGGGATTCGCTCCACCTTACGGTATCGCACGCCCATTGTACCGGCCATTGTAGCATGTTTGCAGCCCAAGACATAAGGGGCATGATGACTTGACGTCATCCCCACCTTCCTCCGAGTTGACCCCGGCAGTCTCCCATGAGTCCCCACCATTACGTGCTGGCAACATGGAATAAGGGTTGCGCTCGTTGCGGGACTTAACCCAACATCTCACGACACGAGCTGACGACAGCCATGCACCACCTGTCACCCGCCAACTAAATGACCTCACATCTCTGCGAGTCCACGGGTGATGTCAAACCTTGGTAAGGTTCTTCGCGTTGCGTCGAATTAAGCAACATGCTCCGCCGCTTGTGCGGGCCCCCGTCAATTCCTTTGAGTTTTAGCCTTGCGGCCGTACTCCCCAGGCGGGGCGCTTAATGCGTTAGCTACGGCGCGGAAACCGTGGAAAGTCCCCACACCTAGCGCCCAACGTTTACGGCATGGACTACCAGGGTATCTAATCCTGTTCGCTCCCCATGCTTTCGCTCCTCAGCGTCAGGTAAGGCCCAGAGACCCGCCTTCGCCACCGGTGTTCCTCCTGATATCTGCGCATTTCACCGCTACACCAGGAATTCCAGTCTCCCCTACCTACCTCTAGCATGCCCGTATCCACTGCAGAACCGGAGTTAAGCCCCGGTCTTTCACAGCAGACGCGACACGCCGCCTACGAGCTCTTTACGCCCAATAATTCCGGACAACGCTCGGACCCTACGTATTACCGCGGCTGCTGGCACGTAGTTAGCCGGTCCTTATTCCCCACCTACCGTCAACCCGAAGAAAACCCCGGGCCTGCGTTGGTGGTAAAAGAGGTTTACAACCCGAAGGCCGTCATCCCCCACGCGGCGTCGCTGCGTCAGGCTTTCGCCCATTGCGCAATATTCCCCACTGCTGCCTCCCGCAGGAGTCTGGGCCGTGTCTCAGTCCCAGTGTGGCCGGTCGCCCTCTCAGGCCGGCTACCCGTAATCGCCTTGGTAGGCCTTTACCCCACCAACAAGCTGATAGGCCGCGAGCCCATCCCTGACCGAAAAACTTTCCACCCTCCACCATGAGATGGGAGGTCGTATCCGGTATTAGACGGCGTTTCCACCGCTTATCCCAGAGTCAGGGGCAGGTTGCTCACGTGTTACTCACCCGTTCGCCGCTCGTGTACCCCGAAGGGCCTTACCGCTCGACTTGCATGTGTTAAGCACGCCGCCAGCGTTCGTCCTGAGCCAGGATCAAACTCTCCATAAAGGTCACTCAACCCAACCCGGCCGCGAGGGCCTGGGCGGGTAAACCTAGAAGTAATCCTGACCAACCGGGTTACCCCGGCTAATCAAAGGAACCTCGCACACGAACCTTGCGGTTGCGTGTGTCGGGGCCAAAACAAACATGGCTTAAAGAAAATCAAACACGCGCTGTTGAGTTCTCAAGAAACAACCGCTCTTCGCTTACGAGCCCACCCGGTGAGGGTGTTGCTTTTCCGCCGAAGGCGTCTGCGTTTCCGCTTTGTTGTGTCTTTACTTTATCAGGTGTTCCGC
>NZ_CBDRFA010000164.1:0-1778 GCF_965343085.1 Nocardiopsis synnemataformans
CCTGAGTTTGGTCACGGTGTCGTCCTCGCGATGAGCACACCACGCTGACCAGGAACGATGATCCCGAGAAGGTCGGTTCTCACGCACTAATCGGCCGGTAGGCTCAGGGGCGTGGCGTTCATCAGGCGAGTACGAACGGCCTCTGGGGCCACCGCCGTGCAGGTCGCCGAATACGTCGGCGGCCGCAAGCAACGCATCATCGCGCACCTGGGATCGGCCCACACCGAGACCGAGCTCGGGATCCTCCTGCAACAGGCCCGCGAGGTGCTCGAAGACGATCAGCAAGGCGTCCTCGACCTCGGTCTGGAACCCGCACCGCCCAAGACAGCCCTGCTGTCCAAACGCCCCGACCCGCCCCTGTTCGAGAGCGTTCCCGTCCCGGTAACACAGGAGACCACCGAGGCCGCAGGCCCGGGCAGGGTCACGGGCACCAGCTCGCGCTTGCTGTTCGATGCTCTGGTAGGCGTCTACGACTCGCTCGGGTTCGGCTCCCTGGGCGACGAGGTGTTTCGCGACCTGGTGATCGCCCGGGTGGTGGAGCCGACCTCGCTCGCGGACGCTGCGAGGATCCTCCAGGACTTGGGACGACAGCCCGCCTCCTATGCCACGATGCGCCGCACCCTGCGGCGCGCCGCGGACGGCCACTACCGCGACCAGGTCGCCGACCTGTGCTTCGAACACGCCGTGACCAGCTCAGACCTCTCCCTGGTGTTGTACGACGTCACCACCCTCTACTTCGAGGCAGCTAAGGAGGACGACCTGCGCAAGGTCGGCTACTCCAAAGAGAGGCGAGTGGACCCGCAGATCGTGGTCGGCCTGCTGGTCGACCGGGGCGGCTTCCCACTGGAGATCGGCTGCTTCGAGGGCAACAAAGCCGAGAAGCTCACCCTGGTGCCGATCATCGAGCGGTTCCGCTCCCGCCACGACATCCAGGACATGGTCGTCGTCGCGGACGCGGGCATGCTCTCAGCGACCAACCTGGCCCGGCTGGACGAAGCGGGGCTGCGCTTCATCGTGGGCTCGCGCACCACCAAGGCCCCGATCGATCTGGCCTCCCATTTCCGCTGGCACGGAGAGGTCTTCACCGACGGACAGGTGATCGACACGATCACACCCAAGCGGGGCGCCAACACCGACAACGACCCGGCCCACAGGGCCGAGCCCGTCTGGGCCCCCGAGCGGCACACGGGTTCGTGGCGGGCGATCTGGGTGTTCTCGGCCAAGCGGTTCGCCCACGACAACAAGACCCTCAACGCCCAGGAAGCCCGTGCCCGGGATGTTGTTGAGGGGGCGAAGACCGCCCGGGCTCCGAGGTTCGTCAAGGCCACCGCCGGGGCCAAGGCCTTGGATGAGCGGGCTCTGGCCAGGGCCCGCCGTCTGGCGGGGCTGAAGGGGTACGTCACCAACGTGGGCGCCGACCTGATGTCGGCAGGTGAGGTGATCGGCTCCTACCACGACCTGTGGCATGTGGAGCAGTCGTTTCGGATGAGCAAGACCGATCTGGCGGCCCGGCCGATGTTCCACCGCACCAGGGACAGCATCGAGGCGCACCTGACCATTGTGTTCTGTGCGTTGGCGGTGGCCCGCCGGGTCCAGGCGCGGACCGGGCGCAGCATCCGCGCGGTGGTGCGGGGTCTGCGGTCGCTGCGTTCGGCGACCATCAGCATCAACGGCACCGAGCAGACCTTCCCGCCGCAGATTCCCAAGACCCAGCAGGAGATCCTGGACGTGCTGGCTCGGTGACGGCGTCACGCACTAACCGATTGACCAAACTCAGG
>NZ_CBDRFA010000165.1:0-1750 GCF_965343085.1 Nocardiopsis synnemataformans
TCCCCCCCCCCCCCCGCCGTCGTGCACCGGGGAAGCGGGGTCAGTCGCCGGAGACGCCGTCCTGGCGCTGGTCGATCATGCCCTCCATCAGGTCGATCTCCTTGAGCTGGGAGTCGGCCATCCCCTGCGCGAAGTTGGTGACCAGGTCCTCCTGGCCCAGCTCCACCTCCGCCTCGGCCATCTCGATGCCGCCCCGGTGGTGGGCGATCATCAGCTCCAGGAAGAGGAGTTCGGCCTCCACTCCCTCGGCGTCCTCCAGGGACACCATCTCCTCGGAGGAGGCCAGGCCCGGCATCGTGTCGGGGACCTCGCCGCCCTCACCGCCGTGGTCGTGGCCCTCCATCCAGGCCATCGGCTCCTGCACGCCGCGCGCGTTGAGGTCCCAGGCCATCAGCCACCCCTGCATGATCCCGATCTGGGCCTGCTGCGTGCGGGTGATGTCGGTGGCCACCGTGCGCAGCTCGGGGTCCTCGGTCTTCTCCAGGATGATCATCGACATGTCCACGGCCTGGGCGTGGTGCGCGCTCATGTCACGCAGGAACCCGGCGTCGGCGCCGGTGTCCAGGGGGTGGGACGGGCGTCCCAGCAGGTAACCCCCGCCCAGGGCCAGTACGACGAGGATCACAGTGATCCACATCGGTACCGAACGCCAGGACACCCGCGACGGGGTCTCCTCGTCCGGTGCCCCGTCCTCCCACGGGGGCCCGTCGTCGTCCGGGACATCGCCGACGTGGTCGGCGGTCCCGGCCGCGGGACCGTTTTTCTGTTCCATAGGAACCATCCTGGTCGAATCGCCCAACTCTGGTGCCAAAGTAGAGGATAGGTAAGTCCCTAATGTCACCATCCATCCCAGGAGACCCAGTGGCCAAGAAGAAGACGGCGGAGGAGCGTCGCCGCCGCGCCGCCGAGCTGAAGGCGCAACGCGTCAAAGAGGAACGCCGCCGCAAAATCCTTACCACCACCGGTATCACGACCGCTGTGGTCCTGGTCGTGGGGTTGATCGGTTTCCTCGTCTTCATGGAGTTCCGCAGCCGCACGATCTCGGGGGTGGAGGAGTACGAGGTCGGCTCCTACGCCCACGTCGACACCGGACAGCGCGTGAACTACGAGCAGACCCCGCCCGTGGGCGGCGACCACTGGAACGCCTGGCAGAACTGCGGTGTCTACACCGAGCCGGTGACCCACGAGTTCGCGGTGCACTCCCTGGAGCACGGCGCGGTGTGGATCAACTACCGGCCCGACCTGCCCGAGGACCAGGTGCAGACGCTGACCGACATGTACAGCTCCGGCGACTACCTGGTGATCAGCCCCTACGCGGGTGAGCTGGACGCGCCGATCGTCGCCTCCAGCTGGGGACGCCAGATCAGCGCCGAGAGCGCCGACGACGAGAACCTCCAGCGCTTCGTGCGGCTGTACGAGCGCGGCACCGACGTTCCCGAGCCGGGCGCCGCCTGCTCCGGTGGCGTGGCGGAGAACGCCGAGGAGGTCGAGGCCATGCTCGGCAGCGGCGGCGGCGTGGACGCCGAGACCATGGAGGGCACCGAGGGCGGCGACGCCGGAGCCGAGGAGGGCACGGAGGAAGGCACTGAGGAGGGCGCCGGGGACGAGGCCTCCGACGCCGCCGAGGACGAGCCGGCCGCTGAGGAGTCGACCGGGACGGAGAACTGACGGGACTTTCCACCGTCACCGTGATCCCGTGATGACCGAACGTGGGGGGGGGGGGGGGGGGGGGGGGGGGGGGGGGGGGGGG
>NZ_CBDRFA010000166.1:0-1655 GCF_965343085.1 Nocardiopsis synnemataformans
CTGAAAGACATCTCAGGTGACCAACTTGTCAAACCGCGACCGCGAGAGAGGAGGTGAACGCGCGTTGCTCGTCGAAGACCTGACCGGTCTGCAAGCAGTGGAACAGCTGCCCCAGCATCCGGTTGAACAGGTGCCGCTGGGCTTGGGCGTGCCAGTCACCGCGGTCCCGGCGTCTGCGGTAGTGGGCGTAGGCGCCCGGAGAGCAGGTCAGCGAGGCGAACGCCCAGTGGAACCCGGCGTTGGTCAGCCGGTCGTTCTTGATGAACCGCCTGCCCACGAACCGTTTGCGCCCCGAGGCTCGGGTGATAGGGGCCGATCCGGCGTAGGCCTTCAGGCTGCGGGCGTCGGCGAAGCGGGAGCGGTCGTCTCCGATCTCGGCGAGCACCCGGGCTCCGGTCAGCACCCCCAGGCCGGGGAAGCTGAGCAGGGTTTCAGCGTCCGGGTGCGCGCGAAAAGACTCCTCCACCGCTGTGGCGAGTTCGTCAGCGGCCTCGCAGGCCGCGTTGAGCTGACGCAGCAGGGCCAGGAGCTGGGTGCCCATGGCGTCCTCGATCGGCTGGGGCTGGCGTGCCCACTGGCTGCGGAAGAGGTCGCGCAGGCGCTGGGCTTCCTCCTCGATGCCGCGGCTGCGGCCGGCGCGTTTGAGCGCCGCTCTGAGCTGGGTCAGCGTCAACCGTGCGGCTCTGTGCGGGGTGGGTGCGGCGGCCAGGACCGTTCTGGCCTCGGCTCGGGCCAGGCCGTGCTGCTTGGACTGAAACGCCTGCGTGGCTGCCGGGTAGTAGTCGCGCAGCAGCGAGCGGATCTGGTTGACCAGCTGTTGGCGAGCCCAGACCGCGTCCTGTTGGGCGCGGGCCATCACCGCCAGGGCGCGGACCTGCTCGCTGTCTGCGGGCAGCGGCCGGTGCGCCGCGGCGTCGGTGCGCAAGATGTTGGCCAGCACCAGGGCGTCGCCGGGATCGGACTTGGCGCGGGAGAGGCTGTGCCGGTCGCGGTAGCGGGCGGCGGCCAGCGGGTTGATCGCGTACACCTGCCGGGCTCCGGTGCGCAGCGCGGCAACCAGGAGACCGCGGCTGGTCTCGATCGCGACCGGGATCGGGTCGGCGGGGGTGTCGCCGTGCTCGGCGAGTACTTCCAGCAGTTGCCGGTATCCCTCGGCGTCGTTGCTGATGCGGAGCTTGACCAATCGGGTGCCGGTCTCGTCGACCAGGGCGACGTCGTGGTGGGCCTCGGCCCAGTCGATCCCGCAGAACACCGCCATCTACTTCTCCCTCGTTCGTGTGCTGGTGGTGGGCCTGTGCGGTCCGCGCGGCGCCCTAATTCCAAGGCTCGAAGGCCTGCCATCTCAGTAGCCGTTCGCGGTACCAGCGCACCGCAGGGGCCCCGGTCTTGGACAGAGCTCTGGGGCTCGGGATCAAGAAGTGGGGGTCGCCCTGCGATCGGCTCGCACCACGAGGGCCAACGCTCATGGGGCTGGTGGGATTTCGCAGCGGCCCGAAGGCACCGGGCCCCACCGGTCTTTCAGAAGGCCTCGTCGGGCCGGGAGACCACAGGGGTTGGCCCGGTGCCCACGTGACCGCTACGCAACTGATCCATCTCCGACCAGTCCAGCAGCTCCTCAGCAGGGGTAGCCGGAACCGCTTACGAACGAATTAGGA
>NZ_CBDRFA010000167.1:0-1624 GCF_965343085.1 Nocardiopsis synnemataformans
TCTGTGTTGTTGGTTTCGGTTTGGGTTTGGGGTGGTGGGGCTGTGGTGTCGGGTGTGTTCTTGTCGCTGAACAGGTCGATGCCGTTGAGGATGCCGTCGGTGGCGCCCTGTTGGATGCCCGCTTGGGAGGCGCCTGAGGTGGCGGACCAGACGGAGGCTTCCCAGCCGCGTCCGTCGGCCATGCTGCCCAGGCCCTCGCCGAGGTAGCCCTCCAGCGCTCCGGAGCCGATGCTGGCACCGGTTTGTTGGGCGTAGGCGCCGGTGGTGGAGAAGTAGTCGTTGAGGGGTTTTTGCAGGTTGACGGGGACGTCGGCGAGGTGGTCGCGCATGTGTGGGGGCAGGCGGTCGCCGATGGTGTCGCGTAGGTGTTGTCCCAGGGCGGGGTTGTTCCAGTTGGTGGCGAGGGTGTCGGCGTAGTCGCGTCCCAAATCGCGTGCGGCGGTCTCGCCGAGGTGGTCGCCGAAGTTGCGGGCGAAGAGGTCGGCGAAGTCGTTGCGTGCGGCGGCGGCTTTGGCGGCGTTGTCGAAGGCGCCCGCGCCGATGGGGCTGGCGGGGTTGTAGGGGGCCAGGAACTCGTCGTTGTGGCGGCTGAAGACCTCGGCCAGGTCCTTGTTCAGCGAGGGCGGGGGCAGTGGCCCGTCCTGGGGGGTGGGTGTGGTCTCGGGGGTGGTTTTGGGTGCGGGGGAGTCCGGGCCCCGGTCGGGGTTGGTGGCGGGTGGGTCGTCCTTGACCGGTCCGGCGGGCGGCCCGTCGGGTCCGCCTGCGGGGGGTGGGGGAGTGTCGGTGTCGCGGTTGGGGTTGCCCGGGGGTGGGGTGTCGTTGACGCGTCCGGGTGGTCCGTCGGGTCCGCCTGCGGGGGGTGGTCCGGGTGGGGGGCCGTCGGGGGTGTCGCGGATGGGGGGCCCGGGTGGGCCGCTGCCGGGTCCGTCGCCTCCGGTGCGGATGAGGGGTGGTGGGTCGGGCAGGAGGTTGAGGTTGTCGAGGCCGTCTTTGAACAGGTTGGTGAGTTGTTTGCTGAAGAGGCCGTCGATGCCTGCGGAGAAGACGGCGGACAGGGCGCCTTCGATGGTGGCGCCGATGTGGGCGCTGCGGGTGAGGTTGGGGTCTTTGTGGTGGCGGGTGCCGCGTCCGATCTGGATGCGTTGGATGATGCTGTCCATGCTGGCGAAGATCTGGCTGATGATCTGGTGGCCGGGCACGGTGATCAACAGCCAGGTCAGGATGCGGCGCATGGCCAGGCTGCGGATGGCCTTGAAGATGGGGATCCATTTCAAGGAGGCGCCGAAGGTGAACTTGGCGGTGGCGATGGCCCAGGCGATCTCGGCGAGTAGTTGGATGAACTGGCCGATGACCATCATGTGCATGTACTCGACGTTGGCGCGGGCCTTGAAGAGTTCGGTGGACATGGTGGTGGAGTTGGCGCGGGCGGAGCCGACGTAGTCGTTGTCGCCGGTGGTGAACTGGTCCAGGGAGCGTTCGTAGTGGTCGGCGGTGCGGCCGTCGAAGCTGCGTCGGGCGTGGACGCGGCTGAGGTCGAAGAGGTCGTCCAGGACGCCCAGGCGTTGGTCCAGGGCGGCGTAGACCTCGGAGGCGCGGCCCAGGGCGGCGATGCTGGCTTTGGGGA
>NZ_CBDRFA010000168.1:0-1582 GCF_965343085.1 Nocardiopsis synnemataformans
GGCCGTCTCGAACGCGAACAACGCGGGCTGCGTATAGAGCGTGTCATCCAACAGACCCGCCAGCTCACCCCCCTCAGGAGCGAACATCACCTCACGCAACGGAGCCCGAAGTGTCACCCCCTGCCCGGCCAGACACGCGTCCAACCGTCCGCACACCTCGTCCAGAGCCTTAGCGAAAACCGGATAGGCGGCGTACAACTCACGCCCCATCCCGGCGCGCTGGGCACCCTGACCGGTGAACACGAACACCGTCCCGTTGTGGCCGCCGTGACCGCCGGCGGTGCCCCGCACCAGGTTGGCGGCGGGGGTTCCACCGGCCAACGCGTCCAGGCCAGCCAGCAACTCCTCCCGTCTGGTTCCGGTCACCGCCGCCCGGTGGGCGTGGTGGGCTCGCGTGGTCGCCAGCGAAAAGCCCAGGTCCACAGAATCCAGCCCCGGGTTGGCCCGCACATGCTCGGCCAGGCGCTCCGCCTGGGCTCGCACACCCTCTTCCGACCTGCCCGAGACAGTCCAGAACCACAGGGGGGATCTCTCCTCGGGGTCACCGTTCGTTCCGCCGTCGAGGAGGGACCGTGCCGGGGCGTCGTCCGCTCCCGCTTCGTTCCCGGTGGCGGTCGTGGCCTCTGTCGCAGCAGCCTGTTCGAGGATGAGGTGGGCGTTGGTGCCGCTGATCCCGAAGGAGGACACCCCCGCTCGCCGGGGACGGCCGTTGTCGGGCCACTCCACCGCTTCGGTCAGCAGGGACACCGCACCGGCGTCCCAGTCCACCTCGGGAGTGGGCTCGTCTATGTGGAGCGTCCTGGGCAGCACCCCGTGCCGCATCGCCTGGACCATCTTGATCACACCGGCGACGCCTGCGGCGGCCTGGGTGTGACCGATGTTGGACTTGACCGACCCCAACCACAACGGCCGGTCCTCCGGACGTTCCTGCCCGTAGGTGGCCAGCAGTGCTTGGGCTTCGATCGGGTCTCCGAGCGTGGTCCCGGTCCCGTGCGCCTCCACCGCGTCGACGTCCCCGGGGACCAGACCCGCGTTCGCCAACGCCGCACGGATCACCCTCTGCTGGGACGGGCCGTTGGGAGCCGTCAACCCGTTGCTCGCACCGTCCTGGTTCACCGCCGTTCCGCGCACGACCGCCAGCACCTGGTGGCCGTTGCGCTCGGCGTCCGAGAGGCGTTCCAGCACCACCACACCCACGCCCTCGGCGAGCCCCATGCCGTCGGCCGCCGCCGCGAACGCCTTGCACCGACCGTCCTCGGCCATGCCCCGTTGACGGCTGAACTCGGTGAAGACGCCCGGAGTCGCCATGACGGCGGCTCCCCCGCCCAGCGCCATGGTGCACTCACCGTTGCGCAGGGCCTGGACGGCCAGATGCATCGCCACCAGCGACGACGAGCAGGCGGTGTCCACCGTGATCGCGGGCCCCTCGAACCCGAACGTGTAGGAGACGCGTCCGGACGCGACGCTGGCGGCGGAGCCGATTCCCAGGAACCCCTCCAGATTCTCGTCCGCCTCATGCGCGGAGAAGGCGTACTGGGAAGGGTTGACCCCGGTGAAGACTCCGACGGGGGCGCCCGCGAGT
>NZ_CBDRFA010000169.1:0-1485 GCF_965343085.1 Nocardiopsis synnemataformans
TCCTTACCTTTCTTGTGGGAGTTCGTTCCTGACCGTCCGTAGGGTCGGGAGAACCCCAGGGACGCCAGGTATGGCTGTCATGTGTCTGCCGTAGTCAAGGCTTCGGAGGATTGGCCGCCTGGCGTCCCGCGACGACCCGGCCGCTGATTGGGATGCGCGAACAGATCGCTGTGTAAGGACACGTCGGCGAGGTCGTCGTCTGGGACTCCCGCCCGAACTGCGACGACGGAGGAACCGATGCCCCAGCTCTGGGCCGGTGTGGACGCGGGCAAGACCCACCACCACTGCACCGTGATCGACACCGACGGCACCAAGCTGCTTTCGAGGAAGATCGCCAACGACGAAGCCGAACTCCTCGACCTGATCGCCGACGTCAACGCCCTGGGCGAGGATGTGCTGTGGGCGATCGATCTCAACAGCGGCGGTGGGGCCCTGCTCATCACCCTGCTGCTCGACCACGACCAGGAGCTCGTCTACATCCCCGGGCGCACCATCCACCACGCCTCGGGCTCCTACCGGGGCGACGGCAAGACCGACGCCAAGGACGCCTTCGTCATCGCCGACCAGGCCCGCATGCGCCGGGACCTGCAACCTCTGGCCGCTTTCGACGAGATCGCAGCCGACCTGCGCATCCTCACCGCCCGGCGCAGCGATCTGGGAGCCGACCGCACCCGCACCATCAACCGGATGCGCGACCAGATCCTGGCCTACTTCCCCGCCTTGGAACGGGCCTTCGACTACAGCACGTCCAAGGCCGCCCTGGTGCTGCTGAGCGGCTACCAGACCCCCGCCGCGCTGCGCAGGATCGGCCAGGCCCGCCTGGAGACGTGGCTGCGGGCCCGCAAGGTGCGCAACGCCGCCCGCGTGGCCCAGACCGCGATCGAGGCCGCCCAGGCCCAGCGCACCACCGTGCGGGGCGAGAAGACGGCCGCCGCGGTGGTCGCCAAGCTCGCGGGGGAGGTGGTTGCCCTCGATGCCGAGATCGCCCAGACGAACACGGCCATCGAGGGCCGGTTTCGCCAGCACGCACACGCGGAGGTGATCACCAGCCTGCCCGGCATCGGCACCCTGCTGGGGGCGGAGTTCATCGCCGCCACCGGCGGCGACATGGCCGCGTTCGCCAGCGCGGACCGGCTGGCCGGGGTCTCGGGTCTGGCACCGGTTCCCCGGGACTCGGGGCGTATCAGCGGCAACCTGCACCGTCCCCGGCGCTACAGCCGCCGCCTGATGCGGGTGTTCTACATGTCCGCACAGGTCAGCATCCGCTGCTGCCCTGCCTCGAAGGCGTTCTACGAACGCAAGCGGGCCGAGGGCAAGCGCCACACCCAAGCGGTGATCGCTCTGGCCCGGCGACGGGTCAACGTGCTCTGGGCCATGCTCCGCGATGGGCAACCCTACGTGGCGGCACCGCCCATGAAACTGGCCGTGGCGGGCTGAGAACTTCACCGCCCGTCACCGCTCCGGCTTGACAACTTCATTGGGAAT
>NZ_CBDRFA010000170.1:0-1478 GCF_965343085.1 Nocardiopsis synnemataformans
TTCATGCTGACACGCAGCAGAAGCTATCGCGTCGATGCCACGCTGCCCAAGGGCCGAAGGGCCCCGGCCGGGACATCACCCTGCGGCCGGATTCTCTCCTGATTCACGGTCACGCCGAGCTACCCCCGTCCCGGTGATCGGCCCACGCCTCAGCTGCCTCAGCCATCGCACCCAACCACTTCTCGTCCGCGCGCAGCTCAGCGAACCATCGGTTCAGTCGCGCGTTCGCCCGAGCGACGATCCTCAGACTCTCCGGGCTGGACATCTCCCACGCGACCATCTTGGACACCCAGGACTCTGCGGACTCTGGAGAATGTCCAGAAGACACCAACTGCACCGCCAGGCACGTTGGCATGGCTGCTGGGGTGGCGCGGGTAGGCCACTCCCAATCCACCAACCAGGTCTCCTCTGCGCCGATGAGGAAGTTACGGCCGTGGATGTCGGTGTGCGTCAGCGCATCGCCTCTCAGGAGTTCCTTTTCCGAGTCGGTGACGAAACGGTCCCACCGGGTCTCCGTCCACCCTCGTGCGACATCCGGCAAGGGAAGCGCGGACACCCGGTTCAGCGTGTCGACCACTGTCGGCAGGTCCGAGGACTCCGGGAGGAAGTCCGCGCTTCGTCCCTCGACCACGTCGATCCCCAGTACGAACCAGTCCTCGTTCTCTGCCTTCCAGCGGACCGCTGGAGACACCGACCTGATGAAGGAGTTGACTGCGGCTTCCCGCCGGGCTGCTTCGAGATCCCGGCTGCCTTGTGGGGTGGCCTTGACGAAGAACCGACCTTGTTCGGCATAGACAAATCCGGTGCTGGAAGCCCCGAACCCGGAAGCAGGCTTGATGCTCTCGATACGCCCGGTGCGGGGACGAATCAAGTCGGTGATCGTAGGGTCCATGAGTCCTCAGTGCCGTGGGTCGCATTCGCTGGGAGGCTCGCCGGGCTTGCAGATGTCCTTGTCCGGGCTGCACGGGATGAAGATGGGCGGGTCACCGGAGTCCTTGCCCGCCATGATCTTGTCGCGTGCCTGGGACATAGCAGGGCCGGACAGGATATCCGTCAGCGGGTTCTTCTGGACGGTGCCCACGCTCATCCAGGTGGAGAACACACACGGGGACACCTGCCCGTTGGGGTTGATGGCTGCGCGCTCGTCCCCGCATGCCCCGCACAACCCCGCCGTGCCCGGTGCCTGCCCGTCCGCACCACGCCCGAAAGGTCGCACGCGGTCCACGCCGATTCGTGTTACCCCGAGATCTTCGAGTTCGCGCCGGGTTTCCTCTACACCTTGACCATCGGCGGTGACGATGCCAGCTCGCAGGGGCACACCTAGCTCCACGGCCTTGACGATGTTGCGGCGGGTGTGCCGATGAGAAGCGGGGCGGCCGGTCATCTGGTTGTGTTGGTCGGGGTCCGCCGAGTAGTAGGAGGTCGCCACCGACGCGCCGGAACGCTGAAACAGCTCCCACCAGGCGTCGGAGACGTGG
>NZ_CBDRFA010000171.1:0-1419 GCF_965343085.1 Nocardiopsis synnemataformans
CGTAAGTTGGTTGGTGGCCCGGGAGGGCCGGGTGTGGCTGATCGTGTCTTGTCCCCAGTGGCTTCTGAGGAGTGGCCGCCCGTCCCTCCGGGGCGCTCCGGTCGCTGATTGAGATCCGCGCTTGGGTCGCTGTTTACGGAGATGACGACGGGGTGTTCCACGGGCCAACGCGATGACGTCACCCTCTGGGAGGAACGAGTGGAACAGCGTCCCCGCAAGGTGTGGGTCGGGATCGACGCGGGCAAGGCCCACCACTGGGCGACCGCAGTCGATGACGCCGGGACCACCGTGTGGTCGAAGAAGATCGCTAACGACGAGCCCGCGGTCCTGGACGCCTTGGGCGAGATCCTGGCGCTTGCAGACGAGGCGGTCTGGGGCATCGACATCTCCGGCACCGCCTCCGCACTGCTGCTGGCCCTGCTCGCCGCCCACGGCCAGCAACCGCTCTACGTGCCCGGACGCACCGTCAACCGCATGTCGGCCGCTTACCGGGGCGAGGCCAAGACCGATGCCCGTGATGCCTACGTCATCGCCGAGACGGTGCGCCACCGCACCGATTTCGCGCCCATCGACGTGCCCGCCGAGACCGTGCGGGCCCTGGCCGTGCTGACCGCCTACCGCAACGACCTGACGGCCGACCGGGTGCGGGCGATCAACCGGATGCGCGATGCCCTGTGCTCGATCTTCCCTGCCCTGGAGCGTGCCTTCGACTACTCCGGAGCCAAGGGCCCGGTAGTGCTGCTGACCGGCTTCCAGACCCCCCGCGGGTTGCGAAAGATCGGCCGCGCCCGGTTGGAGACCTGGCTGCGCAAGAGACAGGTCCGCAGCGCCGAGGCGATCGCCGCCACGGCGATGGAGGCCGCCGCCTCCCAACGCACCCAGGTGCCCGGCGAGGCCGTGACCGCGTCGATCGTGGCCGAGTTGGCCCGCCAGATCCTGGACCTGGACGAGCGGTTGAAGGACACCGAGAGACAGATCCGCGAGACCTTCCGGGAGCTGGACGCCGCGAAGATCATCGAGTCCGTTCCCGGGTTCGGACCGATCCTGGGGGCGGAGTTCGTCGCCGCCACCGGGGATCTGACCGCCTACCGAGACGCCGGGCATCTGGCGTCGGCGGCCGGGCTGGTGCCCGTGCCCCGGGATTCCGGGCGCCGGACCGGCAACCTGCACCGGCCCAAACGCTACAACCGCGCTCTGCGCAGGGTGTTCTTCATGTCCGCGCTCTCGTCCATCCGCAGCGACGGGCCCAACCGGGAGTTTTACCAGAAGAAGCGCGCTGAAGGGCTCAAGCACGTCCAGGCGGTGATCGCTCTGGCCCGGCGCAGGGTGAGCGTGCTGTGGGCATTGTTGCGGGACGGGCGGGTGTTCACCCCCGTCCCACCGGTCCCGATGGCGGCTTGACAACTTCATTGAGACTCC
>NZ_CBDRFA010000172.1:0-1246 GCF_965343085.1 Nocardiopsis synnemataformans
ATCACCAGAGCCACCGGTGACCAGCACCGTGTCCCGGAAGCGCCACGTCGGCGGAGCGGCGTCACTCCGGGTGGATCGCACGAGTCGGCGGACGTGCACGCCGGAGGCCCGCAACGCCACCTGGTCCTCACCGTCGAAACCGGCCACGACCGCGCACAGCCGGTCCAGCGTCCGGTTGTCCATGTGGGTGGGAAGGTCCACCAGACCACCCCACCGATCGGGGTGTTCCAGAGCCGCACACCGTCCGAGCCCCCACACCAGCGCCTGAACCGGGTTCTCCAACCGTTCGGAGCCGCTGACAGACACCGCGCCCCGCGTCACCGCCCACACCGGAGCTTCGACACCCGCCTCAGGCAGGGCCTTGAGCAGATTCACCGTCGCAGCCGACCCCAACCGCAACACCGGGTGCTCCGAACACGCCTCCTCGTCCAGCCCGAGGAGGGAGACGATCCCGGTGATCGCAGGTGTACCCCGCCGCTCAGACGCACCGGCTGCTCCGGACACAGCGGTCTTGAGGCACTCGGCCAGGGCCACGGGATCAGTGGCCTGCTCCAGGGTCAGGGCGACGGGCAACGTGCTCGCACCGGCCCGGCCAAGGGCGTCGGTGATCGCCACGGCCTCCTTCTCGCCCACCGTCCGACTGGTGAGGACGAGCCAGGTCCCGTCCAGACGTGCCGGTCCCGGGTCAGGGCAGCGTTTCCAGGTGACGTCGTAACGCCAGTCCAGAACCTCGGAGTGCTCTCGGTGACGCTGCCGCCAAGCGGACAAGGCCGGAAGGAGCGTGCTGAGCGAGAACTCCTGTCGTCCGTCAACACCCAGTGTCGCGGCGAGGACGTCAACGTCCTCACTTTCGAGTGCCTCCCACAGGGCGGAATCCACCAGGACCGCTTCACTGGCCGGTGCCTCAGTGGACGCGACAGGCTGCGCCCAGTAGTGCTGGTGTTGGAAGGCGTAGGTGGGCAGGTCCACCCGGCGGGGAGCACGGCCGCTCCCGGCCAGACCGGTGAAGACCGCCTCCCAATCCACGGCCGCGCCACCCACATGAGCCGCACCCAACGAGGACAGGAAACGACCGGCCCCGCCCTCATCACGGCGCAAGGACGGCACCACCACAGCCGAAGCGGCCTCCGCCTCGTCGACGGCCTCCTGAACACCGATGGTCAGCACCGGATGAGCACTGGCCTCCACGAACAGGGAGTGCCCCGACTCCAGAAGAGACCCCACCGCGCTGGAGAAGCGCACCGGG
>NZ_CBDRFA010000173.1:0-1187 GCF_965343085.1 Nocardiopsis synnemataformans
TGGTTGCTCGCTCCTGCGTTGGCACCAAAGGCGGCGGGTGTCTGGGGTCCCCGTTCAACGCTTTGGCTGCGGGTGGTGGCCGAGGCGGCGTTGGCACCAAAGGCGAGCGGACCCTCCGGCCTCGGGCAGCGCTACCGGCCCCGGTGGCGAAGGCGTGCGACGGTGGCAGCGCGCACGGATACCAACCCTCTGCCGGGTCCGAAGGTCTGTCCCGTGACGCGTGGCGGTGGAGCGTGGTCCGGGGTGTTACTCCCGGGGCGGCGGATGCGGATCGGGTGGGTGTCCCCGCCCCAGGGGCCCCGCCCCGATTCGCGTCCGGTGGTGTGCGCGGAGTTCGCGTTGGTACTTGGCCCGGTTGTGCGGGCCGCACAGTGGTTGCAGGTTCGCTACCTCGGTGCGCCCGCCCCGGGAGAAGGAGGTGACGTGGTCGGCCTGGCAGAACGCGACCGGCACCTCGCACCCGCCCGGGTGGGCGCACGTGGTGTGCCCGTGAAAGGCCGCCGCGCGTTGGCGGGCTGAGGCCAACCGGCGGCTGGGGGCCACGTCCAGCACCCGCCCCGTCGGTGGGGCGGTGAGCATCCGCACCACCTCCGCGTCCCCGGAGAGTTCGTGCACCACCCCGGCCGGGATCACCCGGCCGTGCTCGTCCAACGCCGGGACCTCCTGGCCGCGAGCGTTCAGGTAGGTGTTGACCGGCACCAGGATGCGGATCTGCGCCAGCGGAGCCGGAGCCTGGGTGCATCCGGTGTGGGTGGTGGCAAAGCGCAGCGCCGCGATGAGCGCGTCATGCTCACGCTGAGACCGGGTGCGGGTCTCGCCCTCTTCGGGCGGGGTGGTGAAGGTGTCGATGGCCGCGCGCACGATCAGCGCGTCCCCGGCCCCGCCCCAGGCCTGCAACTGGTAGCTGCCCTGGAACGTGTCATGGACCGCCAACCCTCGGGCCGCGTGGGCGGCCGCGTGGTCGCGGTCCAGGCGGTGCGGGTCCAACCGATAAGCGACCTGGCGGGCCACCGATTGGAGTTGGTTGACCGACAACGCGGGCCGCTCCTGCTTGGCCGCCACCAGCGCCGACTCGAACCCCTGCCGGTACTCCTGCTCGTCAGGAAAATGCTGGGCGTCGCGGGTCTGGACGGCTGTGTCGGTGGCCTTGGCGATCGCGACCGCCTCCCCCAAGGCCACCGTGCCCT
>NZ_CBDRFA010000174.1:0-1059 GCF_965343085.1 Nocardiopsis synnemataformans
ACGATGGTGGGGTTGACGTTGTCGATCACCGTCTCCCGCGTAATGATCACCTGACCCACATCCTCACGAGAAGGCACCTCATACATCACCGACAACAACACCTCCTCAATAATCGCCCGCAACCCACGCGCACCCGTACCCCGAATAATCCCCTGCTCAGCAATCGCGTTCAAAGCATCCGGCGTGAACTCCAACTCCACACCATCCAACTCGAACAACCGCTGATACTGCTTCACCAAAGCATTCCGCGGCTCCGTCAAAATCCGGATCAACGCCTCACGATCCAGATCATGCACACTCGTGATCACCGGCAACCGACCCACGAACTCCGGAATCATCCCGAACTTCAACAGATCCTCCGGCATCACCTCACCGAACAACGCCGAACCACCCAGCTCACCCTTGGGACGCAACACCGCGTTGAACCCCATCCCCTGCTGACCCGTCCGCGACTCGATCAACTTCTCCAACCCCGCGAACGCACCACCACAGATGAACAACACATTCGTCGTATCGATCTGAATGAACTCCTGATGCGGATGCTTACGACCCCCCTGCGGAGGCACACTCGCCGTCGTCCCCTCCAAGATCTTCAACAACGCCTGCTGCACCCCCTCACCCGACACATCCCGAGTGATCGAAGGGTTCTCACTCTTACGCGCGACCTTGTCGACCTCATCGATGTAGATGATCCCCGTCTCGGCCTTCTTCACGTCATAGTCAGCCGCCTGGATCAACTTGAGCAGGATGTTCTCCACATCCTCCCCCACATACCCCGCCTCCGTCAGCGCCGTCGCGTCCGCGATCGCGAACGGCACGTTCAGGATCCGCGCCAGAGTCTGCGCCAACAACGTCTTACCCGACCCCGTCGGCCCGAGCAGCAAGATGTTGGACTTGGCGATCTCCACATCCTCCTCGCCCGGACGCTCCCCCTCCGAACGCACCCGCTTGTAGTGGTTGTACACCGCCACCGACAACGCCTTCTTGGCCTGCTCCTGACCGATCACATACGAGTCCAGGAACTCGTAGATCTCCCGAGGCTTGGGCAGAGAATCCCAG
>NZ_CBDRFA010000175.1:0-1018 GCF_965343085.1 Nocardiopsis synnemataformans
CCCTTCACCCCCGAATCGACCGCGGCCTACACCGGGCTGCCCGAGGCCGACGTGCGCGTCGCCTTCGAGTGGCAGAGTCGCTTCCGCTACAACGGGCACGGGGCAGGCTGCGTGAAGCCGTAACCAGCCGCGGCCGCCCGGAGCGCCCGGGCGGCCGCCGACCCTTCAGGAACGACATGACCCACAACCAGCCCGTGCCTGGCGCCGACCCACAGCCGGGCGAACCTCAACCCGGCCTCGTCACGGCTCACCGTCTGCGCCAGGCCCGCCGACAACAACCCTCCGACGAGCATGCCGCCGCCCGCCGACGCCTGGCAGCCGCCCGCGGCCATCTCACCCGCGCCCTCCGAGCCGCCGACCCCGACCGAATCGACAGGGCCCGCCGGCGCCTGCACCAGGCCCAGGACGACCTCGCGCGCGCCAGCGCCCGCGCACGCTAGCTCACCCACGGCGCCGCCCTGCCGTGCCAGTCCGGCACGGTAGGGCCACACCTCAACACACGCCCGGAGACGAGCCCAGCACCTCTTCCTCGCCCGTCAGCAACGCCACCCGCCCCGGGTACACGGTCGTGAACTCCACCGGCTTGCCGGTGGCCCGCACGACCACCGGCAGATCCGGCTTGGCCAGCAGCACCCTGGCCAGCTCATGCGAGGTCATCGGCCCGTTGCCCTCATCCGAGGGCTGAAGCCGAAACGCTTCCAGCTGCTCCAGCGCCTGCTGCAGATCCCGCTTCAGGTCCTCGGTCATACCGGAGTGCTTGACGGCCAAATCACGCACACCGCGAGCCCCCTGGGGCCAATCGAACCCCGCCTCATGCAACACCTCGTTGACCCTCTCCAGCTCAGCGACGGTCTCCGCGAACACCCGCGCGGCGTTCTCCGGGCCCGGGAGCAACGCCTGGAACCAGCCCAGAACCGTCTCCTGCTGCGCCGGGGTCAGCTCGATGCTCTCCTCGGCCTGCTTGTCCGCCACCTTCTGTCCTCCTGTGCCTCGTCGTTGACTGTGCCTGCGGCCGTGC
>NZ_CBDRFA010000176.1:0-1003 GCF_965343085.1 Nocardiopsis synnemataformans
AGAGACTGTTGGGTAGCCGGTTGACTACACGTTCTGGTGGGTGGGGCGGTTGCTCCACAGCACGCTCTCATCCGCCAGGCGCGTGGCCATCAAGCGGATCATCGCGATCTTGACCATGGTCTCGGAGTTGTCGGTCAGCCTCTCGTAGTCCCGGGCCAGACGGCGGTTGCGCACCAACCACCCGAACGTGCGCTCGACCACCCACCGCCTGGGCAGCACCTGGAAGCCCTTGGCATCGTCACTGCGTTTGACGATCTGCACCACCAACCGCAGTTTCTCCCGTGCCCAGGCCAGCAGACGGTTATCGACCTGGTTGGCGTATCCGGCATCGGCCCAGACCAGGCCGACCGAAGGGAAGCGGGCGGCCAGAGCCTTTAGGGCTCGGCGCCCGCCGGGCCGGTCCTGGACCGAGGCGGAGGTGACCGCGATGACCAGCACCAAACCGAGGGTGTCCACGACCATGTGGCGTTTGCGGCCGGTGGTGCGCTTGCCCGCGTCGAAGCCGCGGGCCTGGCCGCCCTCGCTGGTCTTGATCGATTGGGCGTCCAAAACCGCCGCCGAGGGGGCGGGGTCGCGGCCGTGGGCGGCGCGTACCTGTGCGCGCAGGGCGTCGTGGACGCGGTCCCAGGTGCCGTCGGCGGCCCAGGTGCGGTACCAGCGGTAGGCGGCGTCCCAGGGCAGCAGGTCACGGGGGACCATCCGCCACTGGCAGCCCGAGCGCAACACGAAGAAGATCGCGTCCAGGACCAGCCGGTCGCCGTATTTGCGAGCGGCTCCGCCTTGGGCCCGGTCACGGACGGGCATGAGGGGCTCGATCACCGCCCAGACGGCGTCGGAGAGGCTGGAGGGATAGCATGGGCGGGCATCCCCGCCGGTTTTGCAGTTGCACACACAGCGCGATTCTGGCGGGGATGCTTCTTTTCTCCAGGAGCCGCACCGGTCGTCATCAACACGGGATACGACCAGACACACCCTGTCGCTGGTCAGCTACCCAACAGTCTCT
>NZ_CBDRFA010000177.1:0-978 GCF_965343085.1 Nocardiopsis synnemataformans
CTAGACGAGTCTTTCCGAATACGTTCAGTGGTCAAAGGCGGTCAGTGAACGGCTGACCGCCTGCTCGGTCTGGAAGTTGTGCCAGAGTGCGGCAGAGAGCGCGAACACTCGCTGAGCCACCCGCACGCTGACGCCCTCGACGGTGCGCCCGCCGTGTTGTTCCAGGTCGAGCTGGCCCTTGAAGGTGTCGTTGACCGACTCGATCAACTGACGCACCTTCTTGAGCATGGGCTCGCCGGGACGCAGGGCTTCCTTCTTGCGGGAGGGTCGCAGCAGGGTGACGCCCTGTTCGGACAGTGACCGTTCGAAGGACTGGGAAGCGAAACCCTTGTCGGTGATCAGCAGTAGCCCCTTCCGGTCGGCCACCAGTTCGGCGTCGACCTCCAACATCGCGGCCAACACCTCGCGTTCGCCGATCTTGGGATCGGCCAGGGCCCACAGGATCGGCATCCCCGCCGGGGTGCAGGCCAGGTACAGCCGTAGCCCCCAAAACAGCCGGGAGTGTGACGCGCAGTAGCCGTAGTTGGCCCAGCCCGCCAGTTGGGAGCGTTGTTGGGTGGGTCGTGAGGTCCCGCAGGGGACTGGGGTGGAGTCGGCGATCCATACGGTGTCGTTCCAGAAGTCGGTGTCGGCGGCCAGGACCCTGATCCACCGTTTGATCTGGGGCAACGCGGCACGCAGCCGTTTGTTGTATCCGGGGTCCTTGGGGATGTGGGGGAAGGCCTCGGAGAGGTGTTTGCGGGCGTAGCGCAGCCATCTGGCTTCGCTGTGGTAGCCGAGTAGGGCCTGCATGACGGCCATGCACAATAGCTCTGAGTGGCTGAGTTTTGGAGGGCGACCGGGAAGACGTGCCAGGCCGGCCCGGTCGTCGTCGATCTTGACGTAGAGTTCGGTCACGAGGGTGTCTATATCTTGGGTCACACCAGATCATGGACACCCTCTCTTCGTGCGCGCAGGCATTTGGAAAGACTCGTCTAG
>NZ_CBDRFA010000178.1:0-868 GCF_965343085.1 Nocardiopsis synnemataformans
GCCGGCCTTGCCGGAGAAGGTGGCGAAACCACCGGCCGTGGTCGCGTCGAACTGACCAAGATAGTTGAAGCTGATCTGCGCGGGAGGACCCAGTTCAGTGCTGGCCCGGTCCGGGCCGTGGGCGAGCAGGCCGTAGCCGATGCCCTGGCGGGGCCGCCGACGCAGGAGCTCCTTGGTCTGCTTGAGCCCCTCCGCGAGGTCAGTCGGGGTGGGCACTGGAAGGCGCACGGGTGAGATGGTGGTGAACCAGCCCACGGTCCGCGACAGGTCGATGTCGTCGAAAAGGTCCTCACGACCGTGTCCCTCGAGGTCGATACGGACATGGCTGTCCCGGGTCCAGGCACCGACCGCGCAGGCGACAGCGGTCAGCAACGCGTCATTGATCCGCGTGTTGAACGCAGCGGGGACCTCCTGCAGGAGCGCGCGTCCCTGCTCGGTACCGAGAACGGCTTCATAAACACTGCTGCCACCGATGGTGTTGTGCCCGGTGGGTCCGTCCGCGGGAAGCGCACGCACCGGTGCGCACTGCTCACTCCAGTAGGGCACTTCCTCGACAGTGGTGGCGCTGACGCTTTCCTGCCGCAACCGGTCAGCCCATTGCTGCCACGAACTCGTCTTCGCGGGAAGAGCGGTTTCCTGCCCCAGACGCACCTGCCGGATAAGGGTGTCCAGGTCTTCGAGAATGACGCGCCAGGACACCACATCAACGACCAGGTGATGAGCAACCAGAAGCAACCGGTTCTTGCCATTCTTGCCGTTCTCGCCATTCTTTCCATCGGCCCTGACGTGGTCGGAGTCCTGCTCCGGCATTCCGGTAAACAAAGCCGCGCGTAGGAGAGGAGCGGTGGAGATGTCCATGTCGGACTGG
>NZ_CBDRFA010000179.1:0-856 GCF_965343085.1 Nocardiopsis synnemataformans
AGAGCTCATCTCATTTGGATTCTCGGTAGCCTGACCGTGTGTCGATGGTTGAACGTCTTGTGCCTGATGAGCTGTGGGAACTGTTCCAGCGAGTGGTGCCCGAACCGCCCGCACGTCCCCAGGGCGGCGGCAGGCGCAGACACGGCGATCGCGAGGTGCTGGCCGCGATCATCTTCGTCGCCACCAGCGGCTGCACCTGGGCGCAACTCCCGTCGGTGTTCGGCCCGTCCGGGCCTACTGCACACCGGCGCTTCACCGAGTGGACCCGCGCCCGGGTCTGGGCCAAACTCCACCGCTTGATCCTGGACGAACTCGGCACCCGCGGCGAGGTGGACTGGTCGCGATGCGCGATCGACTCGGTGAACATGCGCGCCCTCAAAGGGGGGACCTGACGGGTCCGAATCCTGTCGATCGGGGCAAGAAGGGGTCGAAGATCCACTTGATCACCGACCGGGCCGGTCTTCCCCTGTCCGTGGCGATCTCGGGTGCCAACACCCACGACAGCCAGGCCCTGCAGCCCCTGGTGCGCGGGATCCCTCCGATCCGTTCACGACGTGGCCCACGACGTCGTCGCCCGGCCAAGCTGCACGGAGACAAGGGCTACGACTATGACCACCTGCGCCGATGGCTACGCCAGCGGGGAATCGTTCACCGCACCGCTTGGCTCGCAAGGGAGTGGAGTCCTCACAGCGGTTGGGGCGGCACCGGTGGCAGGTCGAGCGCACGATGGCCTGGCTGGCCGGATGCCGCCGCCTATACCGCCGCTACGAGCGCAAGGCCGACCACTTCCTTGCCTTCACCGGCATCGCCTGCACACTGATTTGCTACCGCAGACTCTCCAAATGAGATGAGCTCT
>NZ_CBDRFA010000180.1:0-808 GCF_965343085.1 Nocardiopsis synnemataformans
TCAGTCCGACATGGACATCTCCACCGCTCCTCTCCTACGCGCGGCTCTGTTCACCGATGACGACAGGGATCGGTTGCTTCTGGTCGCTCATCACCTGGTCGTTGACGTGGTGTCCTGGCGCGTCATCCTCGAAGACCTGGACACCCTTATCCGGCAGGTGCGTCTGGGGCAGGAAACCGCTCTTCCCGCGAAGACGAGTTCGTGGCAGCAATGGGCTGACCGGTTGCGGCAGGAAAGCGACAGCACCACCACTGTCGAGGAACTGCCCTACTGGAGTGAGCAGTCCGCACCGGTGCGTGCGCTTCCCGCGGACGGACCCACCGGGCACAACACCATCGGTGGCAGCAGTGTTTATGAAGCCGTTCTCGGTACCGAGCAGGGACGCGCGCTCCTGCAGGAGGTTCCCGCTGCGTTCAACACGCGGATCAATGACGCGTTGCTGACCGCTGTCGCCTGCGCGGTCGGTGCCTGGACCCGGGACAGCCATGTCCGTATCGATCTCGAGGGACACGGTCGTGAGGACCTTTTCGACGACATCGACCTGTCGCGGACCGTGGGCTGGTTCACCACGATCTCGCCCGTGCGCCTGCCGGTCCCCTCTTCAACCGATCTCGCGGAGGGGCTCAAGCAGACCAAGGAGCTCCTGCGTCGGAGGCCCCGCCAGGGCATCGGCTACGGCCTGCTCGCCCACGGCCCGGACCGGGCCAGCACTGAACTGGGTTCTCCCGCGCAGATCAGCTTCAACTATCTTGGTCAGTTCGACGCGACCACGGCCGGTGGTTTCGCCACCTTCTCCGGCAAGGCCGGA
>NZ_CBDRFA010000181.1:0-778 GCF_965343085.1 Nocardiopsis synnemataformans
CCGGTGCTGTTCGTCGACGCGATCAACGTCAAGATCCGTGACGGCCAGGTCGCCAACCGGCCCATCTACGTGGTGCTCGGTGTCACGGCCGAGGGCGAGCGCGACATCCTGGGGCTGTGGGCCGGCGACGGCGGCGAGGGCGCCAAGCACTGGGCGCACGTGTTCACCGAGCTCAAGAACCGCGGCGTGGCCGACGTGCTGATGCTGGTCGCCGACGGCCTCAAGGGCATGGTGGAGGCGGTGGAGGCGGTGTGGCCGCGCACGGTGGTGCAGACCTGCATCGTGCACCTGCTGCGTAACAGCTTCCGCTACGCCTCCTACACCGACCGCTCCAAGATCGCTCAGGGGCTGCGGCCTGTCTACACGGCCGCGACCGAGGAGGCCGCCGTGGACCGGTTCGCTGAGTTCAGCGAGCAGTGGGGTGCCAAGTATCCGGCGATCGTGCGGTTGTGGGAGGGGGCGTGGGCGGAGATGGTGCCGTTCCTGGCCTTCGACGTGGAGATCCGGCGGATCGTCTGCACCACGAACGCGATCGAGTCGATCAACGCCCGGATCCGGCGGGCGGTCAAGGCCCGCGGGCACTTCCCCAGCGAGCAGGCCGCGCTCAAGTGCATCTATCTGGCGTTGATGAGCCTGGATCCCAAGGGCACGGGCGCGGTGAAGTGGTCCAGCCGATGGAAGCTGGCGCTCAACGCGTTCGATCTGACCTTCGACGGCAGGTTGACCGCGACACGCCGCTGACCAGGAAAAATAGTTACACCCTTAACTTGACACACCC
>NZ_CBDRFA010000182.1:0-668 GCF_965343085.1 Nocardiopsis synnemataformans
GCTCCCACTTTCCTCCCAACTTCTCCCAACCCTGGGAGGAACCTGGGTCAGTCCTCCAGGGTGACCCGCACATGGGGGTCTTCGTCGCTGTCGATGACCCAGGTCACCGACGCCACCCGGTACTTTCGGCCGTCGAGCTTGACCCGATCGCCCTGGCGCGGGATGGCCGGGAGGTCGACCTTGTGCTTGAGGTAGCCGTCGACGTGGTCGAAGCGAGTCTGCATAGTTTCCTCCTGCGGGCGTTGACGTGTGGGGGCTGAACCTGAGGTTGCCCACTGCTCATGTGGGCAACCCAGTGGGCAACCTCGGTTCGGCGTGCATTGCTGACTGCTCGTCCTCCATCAACTGTCCGTCATCGCCGGTCTGCGCCAGCAAGAGCGGGCGCTCACCGGTTCTCCAGTTCCCACCACGCGTTGTCGCGGTCCGTCCGGTAGCGGTCCGCCGCCCCACGAACCGAGTCGAGCTTGGCGACCAGCAGGGCGCGGTCCCTTTCCCAGGCCGCGATGATCTGCTCAGGGTCGTCGGCGTGTGCCTCGACCTCGGTGCGGGGGTCGATGTCGGATTCTGAGCGGGCGCGTTCCACGTACCGCTGCAACATGTTGTCCACAAGGGTGCCTCCTGCTCGATGATGCGCCGCGGGTCAGGTGTTGGGCCAGTCCAGGGGGCCC
>NZ_CBDRFA010000183.1:0-668 GCF_965343085.1 Nocardiopsis synnemataformans
ACTCCCACTTTCCTCCCAGCTTCTCCCGACCCTGGGAGGGACCTGGGTCAGTCCTCCAGGGTGACCCGCACGTGGGGGTCTTCGTCGCTGTCGATGACCCAGGTCACCGACGCCACCCGGTACTTTCGGCCGTCGAGCTTGACCCGGTCGCCCTGGCGCGGGATGGCCGGGAGGTCGACCTTGTGCTTGAGGTAGCCGTCGACGTGGTCGAAGCGAGTCTGCATAGTTTCCTCCTGCTGGCGTTAACGTGTGGGGGCTGAACCTGAGGTTGCCCACTGCTCGTGTGGGCAACCCAGTGGGCAACCTCGGTTCGGCGTGCATTGCTGACTGCTCGTCCTCCATCAACTGTCCGTCATCGCGGGTCTGTGCCAGCAGGAGCGGGCGCTCACCGGTTCTCCAGTTCCCACCACGCGTTGTTGCGGTCCGTCCGGTAGCGGTCCGCCGCCCCACGAACCGAGTCGAGCTTGGCGACCAGCAGGGCGCGGTCCCTTTCCCAAGCTGTGATGATCTGCTCAGGGTCGTCGGCGTGTGCCTCGACCTCGGTGCGGGGGTCGATGTCGGACTCTGAGCGGGCGCGTTCCACGTACCGCTGCAACATGTTGTCCACGAGGGTGCCTCCTGCTCGATGATGCGCCGTGGGTCAGATGTTGGGCCAGTCCAGGGGGCCT
>NZ_CBDRFA010000184.1:0-640 GCF_965343085.1 Nocardiopsis synnemataformans
ACCGAGTTGGCGGGCGACGTGCACGGTGCGGGCGACGTCCTCGACCATGACCGCGGCCTTGACCGCGTCCCGGGGATCCCTGCCGATGGTGAAGGGACCGTGGTTGCGCATGAGCACCGCACGGGACCGGTGCTCGGTGAGGGTCTCCACGATGCCGCGACCGATCGAATCGTCGCCGATGATCGCGAACGGCCCCACCGGGATCTCCCCGCCGAACTCATCCGCCATCGCGGTGATCACGCACGGGATCGCCTCCGCCCGGGAGGCCCACGCGGTGGCGTAGGTGGAGTGGGTGTGCACGACGCCGCCGACCTCAGGCATGTGCCGGTAGACGTAGGCGTGGGCGGCGGTGTCGCTCGACGGCGACCGGTCCGAACCGGGAGTGTCGGGGACGACCCCGCCGTGGAGGTCGCACAGGATCATGTTCTCCGGGGCAAGGTCGGCGTAGTCCACCCCGGAGGGCTTGATGACGAACAGGTCGGCCCCCGGGACACGGCCGGACACGTTACCGCCGGTCCATACCACCAGACCGTAGCGCGTCAGTTCGGCGTGCAGGGAAGCGACCTGTTCCCGTGTGCGGTCGATCGCGGACTGGATATCCGTGGTGAATCGGTTCATCGGTCGGCCTTCTCCCTCAGGG
>NZ_CBDRFA010000185.1:0-640 GCF_965343085.1 Nocardiopsis synnemataformans
TCCTGAGGGAGAAGGCCGACCGATGAACCGATTCACCACGGATATCCAGTCCGCGATCGACCGCACACGGGAACAGGTCGCTTCCCTGCACGCCGAACTGACGCGCTACGGCCTGGTGGTGTGGACCGGCGGCAACGTGTCCGGCCGCGTCCCGGGGGCCGACCTGTTCGTCATCAAGCCCTCCGGGGTGGACTACGCCGACCTTGCCCCGGAGAACATGATCCTGTGCGACCTCCACGGCGGGGTCGTCCCCGACACTCCCGGCTCGGACCGGTCGCCGTCGAGCGACACCGCCGCCCACGCCTACGTCTACCGGCACATGCCCGAGGTCGGCGGCGTCGTGCACACCCACTCCACCTACGCCACCGCGTGGGCCTCCCGGGCGGAGGCTATCCCGTGCGTGATCACCGCGATGGCGGACGAGTTCGGCGGGGAGATCCCGGTGGGGCCGTTCGCGATCATCGGCGACGACTCGATCGGCCGCGGCATCGTGCAGACCCTCACCGAGCACCGGTCCCGCGCGGTGCTCATGCGCAACCACGGTCCCTTCACCATCGGCAAAGACGCGAGGGACGCCGTGAAGGCCGCGGTCATGGTCGAGGACGTCGCCCGCACCGTGCACGTCGCCCGCCAGCTCGGC
>NZ_CBDRFA010000186.1:0-625 GCF_965343085.1 Nocardiopsis synnemataformans
CTCACCGAAGGGATTGGCGATGAAGGCCTGGGCCGTCAGATCGGGCCGGTGCAGATACCCGCGGGCGAGACCGGCCCCACCGATGTAGAGCTCACCAACAACACCAACCGGCACTGGCTGCAAGGAAGCGTCCAGGATGAACACCCGCGTGTTGTCCAGCGGCCGACCGATCGGCACCGTCGCGGGAATGTTCGCCTGCGGCTCCATCCGGTACGTGGTGGCGAACGTCGTCGTCTCCGTCGGCCCATACCCGTCCACCACCACGAGTTCCGGACAGGCCGCACGGACACGTGACACCGCTTCCGCCTGCACGGCGTCTCCACCGGTCCACACCTCACTGAGGCCGGCGAAAGATCCCGGGGCCTCCTGGGCGAACAGATGGAACAGCGCCGCGGTCAACCACACCGCCGAGATTCCGTGCGCTGCCACGGAGTCCCGCAGGAGAGTCGGCGTCACCGCCTCCGTCGGAGCCACCACGATCCGGCCGCCCGAAAGCAGCGGAACCCACAGCTCATAGGTCGATGCGTCGAACGCCTGCGGCGAATGCAGCAGTACGCGCTCATGCCCGCGCGAGAAGCGGCTGTCCAGTGCGAGCGCCGCCACATCGGCATGCGTCACGGCCACA
>NZ_CBDRFA010000187.1:0-622 GCF_965343085.1 Nocardiopsis synnemataformans
GTCGCTCAGGAGGGTGGTCATCGTGAAGCGCAGGCGGTACTTGGCGTTGTCGAGCTCGTGTCGGGCACGGTGCACAGGGTCGGCGGCGGCCCGCAGGTCGGCGAGGGCGAGCTGCGGCTTGGTGGCTTCCATGATCAGGTCGGGGTCGCCGTCGGGCTCTGCGTCCTTCCACATGCGGATGCGCAGGCCGCTCATGTCGGGCCCGACACGGATGCGGATGGGGGCGAGAGCGTTGGCGAGCTCTTCGGTCAGCCGTTCGGCGGGCGCGTCCGTGGGACTGCACGTGCTGGTGCCGAGGTGTTCGCTGTTCCACCACTCCAAGGGGTTGGGAAGGGGGAAGTTCTCTCGGGTGTAGGGGGTCCAGGTGGCATCGCCCTTGGTTTGGACGTCGAAGATCCAGCTCAGGTCGGTGTACTCGGTGGCCATCAGGGTCTTTCTGGTTGCGTCTCAGGGGTGACGTGGCCAGTCCAGCAGGTGTCGGCGCGACGCGGTGGTGGTTTGAGGGAACCTGCGCAGCTTCGATCAATACGGACTCGAAAGTTCCGAAAATGCCTTACTCGGACCGTGAAGGATCGAGAGATTCGTCGGCCAAAACCCTTTATCGGCTCCGTTTGCTTCGTCA
>NZ_CBDRFA010000188.1:0-622 GCF_965343085.1 Nocardiopsis synnemataformans
GTGAAGCTGGTCGTGCAGGTCAAACTCCTACCGGACGCCTCGCAGGCACCGGCACTCGAGTCGACCCTGCGCACGGTCAACGAGGCCGCGAACTGGGTATCCAAGGTCGCCTTCGAGCACGGTGTGCCGCGTGAGTACGCACTGCGCAAGCACACCTACGCCGAACTCAAGGCCCAAGGCTTGGGGGCGCAGGCCGCGCAACACGTGATCAAGAAGACGCGGGACGCCTACACCACACTGGAAGCCAACATCCGCGCCGGCAACCTCGGCAAGCAGGGATCCCAGCGCCGCCGCAAGGCGCAGTCCAAGCCGATCACGTTCGGCCCCCAGGCCGCCCAACCGTTTGACGACCGGTGTTTGAGCTGGCAGTACGACCAGCAGACCGTGTCCATCTGGACCACCGGTGGGCGGCTCAAGAACGTGCCGTTCGCCTGCTCGGCTGCGGCGCTCACGATGTTGCGGGCACACCGCCAAGGCGAATCCGACCTCCTCCAGCGCGACGGGGTGTTCTACCTCGTCGCCACGTGCGAGGTGCCCGAAGCCGAACAGTATGAGCCGGACGGGTTCATCGGTGTGGATCTGGGCATCGCCAACATCGCCACCACGTCCACCGGCTACAGGG
>NZ_CBDRFA010000189.1:0-622 GCF_965343085.1 Nocardiopsis synnemataformans
ATCGCGCAGGAGGGTGGTCATCGTGAAGCGCAGACGGTACTTGGCGTTGTCGAGCTCGTGTCGGGCACGGTGCACAGGGTCGGCGGCGGCCCGCAGGTGGGCGAGGGCGAGCTGCGGCTTGGTGGCTTCCATGATCAGGTCGGGGTCGCCGTCGGGCTCTGTGTCCTTCCACATGCGGATGCGCAGGCCGCTCATGTCGGGCCCGACACGGATACGGATGGGGGTGAGGGCGCTGTCGAGTTCTTCGGTCAGCCGTTCGGCGGGGGTGTCCGTGGGGCTGCACGTGCTGGTGCCGAGATGTTCGCCGTCCCACCACTCCAAGGGGTTGGGAAGGGGGAAGTTCTCTCGGGTGTAGGGGGTCCAGGTGGCATCGCCCTTGGTTCGGACGTCGAAGATCCAGCTCAGGTCGGTGTACTCGGTGGCCATCAGGGTCTTTCTGGTTGCGTCTCAGGGGTGACGTGGCCAGTCCAGCAGGTGTCGGCGCGAAGCGGTGGTGGTTTGAAGGAACCTGCGCAGCTTCGATCAATACGGACTCGAAAGTTCCGAAAATGCCTTACTCGGACCGTGAAGGATCGAGAGATCCGTCGGCCAAAGTCCTTTATCGGATCCGTTTGCTTCGTCG
>NZ_CBDRFA010000190.1:0-610 GCF_965343085.1 Nocardiopsis synnemataformans
CGTTCAGGTCACTCATCGCGGTTTCCGTCATCTCGCCCAGTGGCAGTACGAGAACTACGGTTTGGACACTCCGCAGCGGGTTCTGCAGGGAACGTCCCTGAGCTTCGATATCTCAGTGTGGGAGCTCTGCACCGCGCTGCTGTCCGGCGGGACACTGGTGGTGCCGCCCCCCGGCCTCCAGATGGCCGGTTCCGACCTCGCGGAGCTGCTGATTGAGCAGGGCGTCGAGAACATCAACTTGACGCCGGCCGCGCTCTCCACGTTGCCGGAGGAGTCCCTTCCCTTCGTACGCTGCATCTCCGTCGGCGGTGACGCCTGTCCTCTCGACCTGGTCCGTGTCTGGGCTCCCGGCCGCGCGTTCTTCAACGGGTACGGTCCGACCGAGGCCACGGTCGCTGTGTGCCTCGCCCGGTACACGTCCGATCTGGAGCGCGTCCACATCGGCCGCCCCATGTCCGGGACGCAGCTGTACGTTCTCAATCCGCGTCATCAGCTCCAGCCGGTTGGTGTTGTTGGTGAGCTCTACATCGGTGGGGCCGGTCTCGCCCGCGGGTATCTGCACCGGCCCGATCTGACGGCCCAGGCCTTCATCGCCAATCCCTTCGGTAAA
>NZ_CBDRFA010000191.1:0-579 GCF_965343085.1 Nocardiopsis synnemataformans
CTGGAAGGAAACCACCGATCCACCACCACCAACGTGCGACCCGCACGCGCGGCCTTGTACTCCAGCTGACGGCGAAACTCACCAAGGCCAGCGTCCAGGACCGACCGGTTCAGCCCGGCCTTCTGACGGACCCGCTGACCGGGTCGCTCGACGGTGCCGCGTGCGGAGACGGTCAGGCCCCGCACGTTCAGGTCCTCGATCGCGATCAGGTCGTGCTCGCGCACCAAACGCGTGGTGGTCTTGTGCAGGAAGTCAGCGCGGGCGTGGCGGACCTTGCGATAGGCGGCCGCGACCCTGCGCTTGGCCTTACGCCGGTTGGCCGAGCCGCGCTGTTTGCGGGCCATGCGCCGCTGGTAACGCTTGAGGTTGCGGGCCTTGCGCTCCACGTGGCGGGGATTGGCAATCTTCTCGCCCGTGGACAGGATCGCGAAGTCCTTCACACCCAGATCCACACCCACCTCAGAACCAGTGTCCGGTGCCGGGTCAGGATCGTCGGTGTCCACGGCGAGAGTGGCGTACCAGCGCCCGTCCGCCTCACGCGAAACGATGACCGTGGTCGCCTCCAACGCAGCCAGGTTC
>NZ_CBDRFA010000192.1:0-571 GCF_965343085.1 Nocardiopsis synnemataformans
GGGACTGTAAAGATAAGGGTGTAACTCCAAGAGGGTAGGAGTTCACCATGAGTGACAAGACGCAGGTGAAGACGGATACTGGCAGGTCGGACGAGGACCTGGTCGCGGAGCTGATGGCCAAGGCCAAGGCCGAGGGCATCGACCTGGTCGGCGAGAACGGGCTGCTGTCCCGCCTGACCAAGACCACCCTGGAAAACGTCCTGGAAGCCGAGATGGACACCCACCTGGGCTACGCCAAACACGAACGCTCCACCAACGGTGACGGCAACGCCCGCAACGGCAAGCGGTCCAAGACGCTCACCACCGAGGCCGGCCCCGTCCAGGTCGAGGTGCCCCGCGACCGCGACGGCTCCTTCGAACCCCAGATCGTGCGCAAGCGCCAGCGCAGGCTGAACGGGGTCAACGGCATCGTGCTGTCGTTGTCGGCCCGAGGACTCACCCACGGGGAGATCTGCGCCCACCTGGCCGAGGTCTACGACGCCAACGTGTCCAAGCAGACCATCTCGGCCATCACCGACGCGGCCATGGAACGCATGGGCGAGTGGCAGAACCGGCCCCTGGACGAGGTCTA
>NZ_CBDRFA010000193.1:0-563 GCF_965343085.1 Nocardiopsis synnemataformans
ATCAACCCCGAAGGCTGACCATGTGGGAACCCCGATCGGAACCGCTTCCCGGTGAGTTCTTGTGCCGCCGCCGGGACAGCCCACGCGAGCGAAATCCATAAGGGGCCACCCCCGCAGTGTCCGCTGGCAACCGTCTTCTTTCTGATTTTCAGGGTGGGGGCGGTTTCTTCCGTGAGATGGCCAGATCATGCCAACCCACTGACACGGAACGCCATCCAAGGTAACTTCCTGTAGCGGTCCCCCACCATATTCGCGGGAGATGCCTCGTGACCATAGCCGAACAGCCCCCTGCCACTGTCGGAGCGACCACTGCGCGCATGCTGTGGCTCGACCTCACTCGAATGTGCCAGCTCGAATGCTCGCACTGCTACAACCGCTCAGGACCGGAGGGCAGCCACGGCACCATGACCCGGGAGGACTGGTTCACGGTTGTGGACCAAGCTGCCGCAACCGGAACGGAACTCGTCCAGCTCATCGGCGGCGAGCCGACCCTGCACCCGGACGCGCTGGACATCGCTGACCGGGCTCTCACCGCTGGGATGCGCGTCGAGGTGTACTCGAAT
>NZ_CBDRFA010000194.1:0-548 GCF_965343085.1 Nocardiopsis synnemataformans
GTGTCCTCGCCCCAGGGACCCCGCCCCGATTCGCGTCCGGTGGTGTGCGCGGAGTTCGCGTTGGTACTTGGCCCGGTTGTGCGGGCCGCACAACGGTTGCAGGTTCGCCACCACCGTGCGCCCGCCCCGCGAGAAGGAGGTGATGTGATCGGCCTGGCACCAGGTCACCGGCACCTCGCACCCGCCCGGGTGCGCGCACGTGGCATGCCCGTGAAAGGCCGCCGCGCGTTGGCGGGCCGAAGCCAACCGGCGGCTGGGGGCCACGTCCAGCACCCGCCCGGTGGGCGGGGCGGTGAGCATCCGCACCACCTCCGCGTCTGCGGAGAGTTCGTGCACCACTCCGGCCGGGATGACGCGGCCGTGCTCGTCCAATGCCGGGACCTCCTGGCCGCGAGCGTTCAGGTAGGTGTTGACCGGCACCAGGATGCGGATCTGTACCAGCGGGGCGGGGGCGTTGTCGCACCCGGTGTGGGTGGTCGCATACCGCAATGCCGCGATGAGCGCGTCATGCTCACGCTGGGACCGGGACCGGGTCTCGCCCTCCCCGA
>NZ_CBDRFA010000195.1:0-545 GCF_965343085.1 Nocardiopsis synnemataformans
TGGACCTGTACGAGTCCTCTGCGGTGTTCCGGGAGCGGATGGACGCGTGCGCTCGGGCGTTGGAGCCGTTCACGGGTTGGGACCTGCTTGCGGTGTTGCGGCAGGAGGAGGATGCTCCGTCGTTGGAGCGGGTGGATGTGGTGCAGCCCGCTCTGTTCGCGGTGATGGTGTCTCTGGCACGGTTGTGGGAGGCCCAGGGCGTTGTCCCGGATGCGGTGGTGGGGCATTCGCAGGGGGAGATCGCGGCCGCGTATGTGTGTGGGGCGTTGTCGTTGGAGGACGCCGCGCGGGTGGTGGCTTTGCGCAGCCGGATCATTGGCGAGGACCTTGCTGGGCACGGCGGTATGGTCTCGGTCCCGTTGTCCGTGGAAGAGGCCGAAGGGCTGATCGGGCCCTGGTCCGGTCGGCTCGGTGTCGCCGCGGTCAACGGTCCCTCTGCCACGGTGGTCTCGGGTGAGGCCGGTGCGGTGGAGGAGTTCCTCGCTGTGTGTGAGGGGCGGGGGGTGCGGGCGCGGCGGGTGCCGGTGGACTACGCCTCGCACAGT
>NZ_CBDRFA010000196.1:0-513 GCF_965343085.1 Nocardiopsis synnemataformans
CGACCATTTCGGCCGCGCATTTTTGGACAACCCCATTGCGAATTCCTGGATATAAACAACCCCCATCGGCGGGCCAGGAAAAGAGCTTGATTGGCCTTGGGAATGGCTGGTCAAATGGCGAATGCTGGCTTATAATAAGAGGCATGGAGATGATGCTTGCAGCGCCCGACGCGGCCCCCGGGGAATGCTCCCCGGTTGTGGCCGCGCTGGCCGGTGCGCGCGAGGTCATCGACCAGGCGTGGGACGCTGAGGTACCGCCCGGGGCGGACGAGGCCGCCGCTGAGGAAGTCGCCGCCCTGTGGGCGCAGCTGGAGAAGATCCGCTACCAGGCGCTGACGCGGATGGCGGGTTTGTATGCGCGGGGTGAGGTGGCCCGCTACAGCGGCTACTCCACCCTGGACAAGTGGCTGGTACACCACGGCAAGATGCCCACCGGCCAGGCCAAGGATCTGGCTCGTCTGGCCCAGCACGTGCACGAGGAGACGTTGCCCGCCACGGTTCAGGCTGTGGGCG
>NZ_CBDRFA010000197.1:0-512 GCF_965343085.1 Nocardiopsis synnemataformans
ACGCTTCGAAATGACCCGCTCGGAGGAGCGTGTCAACTATCCGCTGGCCATTGTCGTGATAGCTCAGGAGCAGGTCGAGATCTCCGTTCAGTACGACCCCGGGCGCTTGGACGGGGAAGCGATCGAACGCATGCTCGCTCATCTCCAGAGTGTGTGCGCGCAGATTGTCCGTGAGCCGCAGGCACGGCTGGGCGAGGTCACCGTCCTCACGGAGGAGGAACGACGACAGGTCCTCCGCCAGGGGAGCTCGGCGACCCAGGAGACGACGGTCGATGCCGACTTCGATCTGGTCGCATTCGCCACGGAAATTACATCCGCCGAAGAGCGGGAACTCCTTGAACAACTCGTCGCAGAGGTTCAGGGAATTTCGCCGAGTGATCTTCAGTCCCCAGAAGACCGAGACGAGTGAAGCATTATGAGCGATATTCTTTCTCAGCTTGAGAACCTGTCTCCTGAGCAGCAGGATCTGCTGCGTCGCCGACTCCAGCAGGCCAAGCGGCAGCAGGAGACAC
>NZ_CBDRFA010000198.1:0-505 GCF_965343085.1 Nocardiopsis synnemataformans
CTGATTCGGCTCCATGGCGGTGAAATCGCGACCGACCAGGTCCGGTGGGGACTGGGCCATCCGGTCCTGGCTGGTCAGGCCCTTGCGGCCAGTGCGGCGGTGCACCCCGACCAGGCCCTGAGCGCGCATGAGCCGACCGATCCGATTGCGTCCCACCCGTAGTCCGTCGAGCTCGGCCAGGTCGGCTCGCAGGCGCGGAGCCCCGTAGGTGCCACGGGAACGCTCATGGTGGCCCTGGCTACGTTCGGCCAGGTCAGCGTCGGAGTGTTCCTTGGCCGTGGGGCCGTTTTGGGTTCGGTGGTGTGGTGTTTGTAGTAGCCCTGCCGCGATACGCCGAGCAGCCGGGACATCAGGGAGACGGAGTGGCGTGTCTTCTCTTCGTCGATCAGCCGGTGAATCACCGACTGGTCTCCCGGACGAAGAAAGCCGTGGCCTTGCGCAGGATCTCGCGTTCCTCACGCAGTTGGGCGTTCTCGCGGCGCAGGCGGGCCAGTTCGGCCTTGTC
>NZ_CBDRFA010000199.1:0-504 GCF_965343085.1 Nocardiopsis synnemataformans
GACCGGATGGCCTTCGTGCGCATCAGCTCGGGCCGCTTCGACCGCGGCATGGTGCTCACCCACGCGCCCACCGGGCGTCCGTTCGCCACCAAGTACACCCAGGCGGTGTTCGGCTCCGACCGCACCACCATCGAGACGGCCTACCCCGGCGACGTGATCGCGCTGGTCAACGCCCAGGCGCTGGCGGTGGGCGACACCCTCTACGACGGCCCCAAGGTGTCCTACCCGCCGATCCCCAGCTTCGCCCCCGAGCACTTCGTGGTGGCGCGGGCCAAGGACGCGAGCAAGTACAAGCAGTTCCAGCGCGGCATCGCCCAGATGGACGCCGAGGGCGTGGTGCAGGTGCTGACCTCGGACGTGCGCGGTGAGCAGGCGCCGGTGCTCGCCGCGGTGGGCCCCCTACAGTTCGACGTGGTCAAGCACCGCATGGAGCACGAGTTCCGGGCCCCGATCGAGACCTCGCCGCTGGACTACTCCGTGGCGCGGCGCACCGACGCCGAGTCC